>JASIGB010000997.1:0-5385 GCA_030045355.1 Bryobacteraceae bacterium | reverse complement strand
AGCGCAGCAGCGCCAGGTCGCCCTGCACGCCCTCCGGATTGTATCCCGGATACATGCGCCAGCCCGCCCAAAGACCGGGAATGGGCGGTAGCACGCGTCGAATCTTCATCGACCGCAGTTCGCCTCGCAAATCCTTCGCGTCGAAAGCGGTGTTTCCGCTGAAGTCCACTTCCTTGACCCGAATCCGCTGCCCGGCGTCGATGTTGAGATGCAGATCCACCTTGTTGCCGGCGTACGGCACCAGGTCGTAATCCACGGTCGCGGTGCGGAAGCCGTCGGACCTAAGATCCTGCTCGGCTTGATACGCGATCTGGTGCGCGCGCAGCGGGCTCATGGGCGTGCCTTCCGGCAGGTTCATTTGCAGGCCGTACGTGGACGGCTCTACGTGCATTTGATGGAGTTGAAGCTGCGGCGCTTCTACCACGTGAAAAGTAATCGCGGTGCCCTGATCTTGCGGCTTGGATTCCACGCGGATGTCGTCGAACCGCCCCGTCGCCCATAGCCGCCGGACGTCGGATTGTACGGTGGCCTCGTCGAAGTTATGGCCCACCTGTGTCTTTAGTTCCACGGGTGACTTGGTGCCATCCACGCTCACCGACCGGATCACCAAAGCGCCGGAAGTGGCAGGCGCCATGGGACCTTCGGCGAAAGCCGCGGAGGCGAGCACGAGTGTAGACAAAAGAATACTGCGCATGTTGAACGGACCGTTTTGCAAATCGCGGTCCATCGGACGATTATAGCCCAGAGGTCGGATTTTGTATGTTACCGGACGGGATTAAGACGAGCTAAGATTGACGGACGATGGGGTGCTCCAGCCGGTCGTCGATTCGATCCAGCCGCTTTTCCACCCGCTCGACGCGGCCATCCACGCGGACAATAGAGTCCTCCAACCGCTTGGTCTCCGATTTCAACAGATCCCGCAAGTCGTCGAAGCGGCTGTTCACCGAATCGCGCAAATCGTCGATGCGCCGGTCCAGATGGCTGATGCTGCGGCTCTGGAAATAAATCCCGAGCAGGTAGCCGCCGACGATCACCGCGATCGGCCCCCATTGATTGATGATCGGATTCATCGTTGCTCCGGGATTCTTAGTGCTATTTTAGCGCGAAGATTCTCGTATCCTGGACCTAGTGACGCCCATTCACATCCTAGGCGGCGGCTTGGCCGGTTCGGAAGCGGCTTGGCAGATCGCGCGCGCAGGCTTCGATTGCACGCTCTTTGAAATGCGCCCCCTGCAGCCCACCCCCGCCCACAAAACCGGCCGGCTGGCCGAACTGGTCTGCAGCAATTCGCTCAAGAGCGAATCGGAAAACACCGCACCCTGGCTGCTCAAAGAAGAATTGCGGCGTCTCGATTCGTTGTTGCTGCGTGCGGCGCAGCGGTCGCGCGTGCCCGGCGGCCATGCGCTCACGGTGGATCGCGACCTCTTCGCCCAGGAAGTCTCCCACGCGATCCAGGAGCATCCCCGAATCGAACTGCGCCGCGAAGAGGCGACGACAATCCAGGACGGCGCGATTACCATCATAGCCACCGGCCCGCTCACCAGCGGCGCGCTGGCCGAGGAAATCGGCCGTCTGACCGGCGCCGGCCGGTTATTCTTCTACGACTCCATCAGCCCCATCGTGGACGCTGAATCCGTTGATCTTTCGATCGCGTTTCGCGCCTCCCGCTACGGCAAATCCCTCGACGGCACCGACGACTATCTGAATTGCCCGCTCAATCGCGAACAATACGAACGCCTGGTGGATACGATTCTCGCCGCCGAACCGGCCTCCGCCCACATCGCCGAGGATGACGCCCGTTTCTTTGAAGCCTGCCTGCCCGTTGAAGAACTCGCGCGGCGCGGCCGCGAAACACTGCGCTTCGGTCCTATGAAACCCATGGGACTCACCGATCCTCGCACCGGCCGGAGGCCTTACGCGGTGGTGCAGTTGCGGCAGGAAAACCTGCGTGCCGCAAGCTACAACCTGGTGGGCTTTCAGAATCACATGCGTTTCGCCGAACAGGCCCGCGTGCTGCGCCTGATTCCCGGCCTAGAACACGCCGAATTCCTGCGCTATGGGCAGATCCATCGCAACACTTACATCAACGCCCCCGTCCTGCTCACCTCCACCCTCCAGCTTCGAAGCGACCCGCGCGTCTTTTTCGCCGGCCAGATCTCGGGAGTGGAAGGATACGTGGAATCCATCGCTACGGGATTGGCTGCCGGGAAGCTCGCGGCCGATCTCGCCGTTGGGAACGATGTCCGGCCCTTCCCGCGCGAGACCGCCATCGGATCGCTCTGCGCTTATGTTTCCGGCGCCGATCCCGCAAATTACCAGCCCGCTAACATCACCTTCGATTTGCTCCCTGCGCTCGATGAACCAACGCGCCTCCGTTTCCGCCACGACAAAAGAGCCCGCCACGCCGAGGTGTGCCGCCGCGCGCTCGAAAAGCTGGACGAGTTTCGATCGGTCTTTGTCTAAATATGGCGTCTGACCTGGCCGATCGCATCACTTCGTATCTCGATGAATTGCGCCGCCAGAACGCGTCCGCGCACACCGTGCGCAATTACGCCTCGGATCTGGATCAGTTCCTCGCCTACTTCACGATTTCGGGCCACGACAAGCCGCGCGTCGAAGAGATAGATGCCCTCGCCGTCCGCGAATGGCTCGGCCACTTGTACGAGCAGCGGCTCACCGCCGTCAGCATGCGGCGCAAACTGGCGGCCGTCCGCTCGTTTTTCAAGTTTCTGCTGCGCGAAGGCGTGGTCGACAAAAACGTCGCGCGCCTGGTCCGCACGCCGAAAGCGCCGAAAACGTTGCCCGCCGTCATGTCGGCCGAGCAGACCAACGCGCTCGTCGATGGCGTCGCGCCCGCCGCCGACAAGTTCGAACGCCCCTTCCCTGCTCGTGACCTGGCCATTTTCGAGCTGCTCTACGGTTGCGGGCTGCGCATCAGCGAGCTGGTCGGCTTGAATCTGACCGACTTCGATTTCGACGAACGGTGGATTCGCGTGCGCGGCAAGGGCAAGAAGGAACGCCAGGTCCCCTACACAGGGAAAGCTTCAGCGGCATTAGAGCGCTACCGGGAGCTGCGCCAGCCGGATCGTGACAATGCGCAGGCTCTGTTCCTGAACCATCGAGGGCGAAGGCTCACCGATCGCGGCGCGCGCGGCATCGTCAAGTTTTACGCGCGAATGGTCTCAGGCGATCCCTCCATCCATCCCCACAGCCTGCGCCACGCCTACGCCACGCACCTGCTCAGCGACGGCGCCGATCTCCGCGCCATCCAGGAATTGCTGGGACACGCGCGCCTGTCCACGACGCAAAAATACACCCAGGTCTCGCTCGCCGACCTGATGGCCGTGTACGATAAGGCGCATCCCAAAGCCTGAGACATGGGAAAGCCCGCGACAGGCTAGGCGCGTGATAAACTCATATTAAATCGAACAAGCGATTCGATTCTTGCGTCTAAACCTGCTGGGGAGACCCGTCCCAAGTGAAGGCTAATTCTAAGATTCTTCTGACCCTTGCGCTCGTCGTGTTGGTGACAGGCGGCGTTTTCGCCAGCATCAAATACAGCCAGCGCGGTATTGTGGACGTCCAAACCAGCTCCGTAGTGCGCCAGGACCTGGTGGCCACCGTTACCGCTTCCGGCGAAATTAAACCCAAGAATTACATCAACCTGGGCGCCAACACCCTCGGCCCCGCGCCCATCACCGAGATCCTGGTGAAGGAGGGCGACCGCGTCCACAAGGGCGAAATCGTCGCGCAGATGCAATCCGTGCAGGCCAACGCCGACGTGGTGGCGCAGAACGCCAGCATCGCCACCTCGCTCGCCGATTCGGCCGCCTCGGAAGCGAATTTGAAATCCCAGGAGGACGGCGTCACCACCGCGCAAGCCGAGATCGAGAAGAGCCGCGCCGAGCTGGATCGCACCAAAGCAAATTACGACCGCTCGGCCGAGCTGTACAATGAAAAACTGCTCGCCAAGCAGGATTTCGATCAGAAGAAAGCCGAATACGATACGGCCGTCGCCGCCTTGGGCGAATCCGAGGCCCGGCTCGCGCAGGCCAAGGCGCAAGAGGCGCAGGCCCGCCAGCAGCTCGCTTCCGCGCAGAAGCGAATTGCACAGTTGCAGGCCGGGCTGGACCGCTATAAAGATATCCTTTCCCAGTACTACGTCCGGGCGCCGCTCGACGGCATCGTGACTAATTTGCCGGTCCGCGCCGGCGAAACGGTGGTGCCGGGCGTCCAGAACTCCGCCGCCAGTACGATCATGACCATCGCCGACATGTCGCTGATCACCGCCGAAGTGAAGGTGGATGAGACCGACATCGTGAACGTGGCGCTGGGGCAAAAGTCGGAAGTAACCATCGACGCCATGCCCAACCGCACCTTCCACGGCCACGTGACGGAGATCGGTGATACCGCCATCCTGCGATCCACTGGCGTCGCCGCCTCGCAGAGCAACACCTCGGATCAGGACGCCAAGGATTTCAAAGTGGTGATCGCCCTCGACGATCCCCCCGCCGATATTCGTCCCGGATTGTCCTGCACCGGCAAGATCACCACCGCCACCAAGCGGCAGGTGCTCACCATTCCCATCCAGGCCATAACCGTGCGCACACGCGGAGACCTGGAGACGCGGAAGAGTGGAGACGTTCAGGCCGCGACCGACCCCATCACCGAGAAAGCCAAAAAGCAGGAACTGCAGGGCGTGTTTGTCGTACGGAATGGCAAAGCCGAGTTCATCCAAGTCTCGACCGGCATCACCGGCTCGACCGACATCGAAGTGCTGAATGGATTGAAGCCGGGCGATCAGGTGATTACCGGCACTTACAAGGTTATTCGCACATTGCGGAACTCCGCCCGCGTCAAAATCGACAATAACGTGGCTACCGCCCAGTCGGAAAGTTAGCGCATGGCCAGCGCCACCGAGGACCTCGTCGAGCGCGGTGAAACTCTGCGCCGCGACGGAATCGTCATCCGCACCTACGATCTGTGGAAGACCTACGTCATGGGCGATCAGGAAATCCACGCCGTTTCGGGCGTCGACCTGGAGATCCGCCGCGGCGAGTATGTGGCCATCATGGGCCCTTCGGGTTCCGGCAAGTCGACGCTCATGAACTTGATCGGCTGCCTGGATTCGCCCACGCGCGGCCAGTATTATTTGAACGGCAACCTGGTCAGCGAAATGCAGGACGACGAGCTGGCCCACATCCGCAACAAGGAAATCGGATTCGTGTTCCAGACCTTCAATCTGCTGGCTCGGGCTTCGGCGCTGCACAACGTCGAACTGCCGCTGATCTACGCCGGCGTTCCCAAGCAGCAGCGCGCCGAGCGGGCTAACGCGGCGCTCCGCGCGGTGGACCTGGAATCCCGCATGGATCACCGGCCCAACGA
>JASIGB010000996.1:0-7402 GCA_030045355.1 Bryobacteraceae bacterium | reverse complement strand
CTGCCGGGAATGAGCGGCCGCAAGATGGCCGAGTGTCTGACCGCGCGCCGTCCCGGGATGAAGGTTCTATACGTTTCCGGCTTTGGCGACACCAGTGCCCAGGACGATGCGCATTTTCTCCAGAAGCCATTCTCCACCGAAGAACTGGCCACGAAAGTCCGCGAGGTTTTGCAGTGACGGACGTCTTCGAATGACGTTTGACCTCACCGCCTGCCGGTTTCATCTTGCCGCGCGGCGCGCGATTCACTTCCCCCCGGCGATGGCGGGGAACGTCCTGCGCGGCGCACTCGGTAGCGCGCTGCGTGAAACTGCCGGCGCGGAAGTGTACGCGCGCATTTTCCGGCCATCCGCACGCGGCGCCGGACCCAGCGGCCTATCCGACCGGCCGCGTCCGTTCGTGCTCCGATGTCCGGAATTGGACACACGCGTGGTGCAGCCGGGCGAGCCGTTCTGCTTCAGGCTTCATGTATTCGACACGCGCGATTCCACGCTCGACCATCTCACGCGCGCTTTCGCACATTGGGCGGAGGTGGTCTCGGTCCAGCAGGAACGCGTCACGATCAATCTATATTCTTCTGTTGAACGTGCCGCGCGGATTCGAGTCGTCTTCCACACCCCGACGGACCTAAAAACCAAAAGCCAATTAGCCAATAGCAGCTTCCCTGTGCTTCTGGCGCGCGCTCGCGATCGCGTGAGCACGCTTCGCGCTCTGTACGGCCCCGGACCGCTCCCCATCGATTTCCGTGCGCTGGCCGCACAAGCAACTGCCGTGAAGGACACTAAACACGATTTGCGCCCGGTCACCGTCGAACGCCGCAGCAGCCGCACCGGACAGCGCCATTCCATCGGCGGGCTGGTCGGCTTCGCCGAATACGAAGGCGATCTCGCCGAATTTCTGCCCTACCTCGAAGCTGCTTCCTGGACCGGCGTCGGCCGCCATTGCACGTGGGGTAACGGTCACATCACGACCAAAGTCCTGGCCTGATTGCATCCTGAAAATATGAGAGCCGTCGCCGTCTTTCCCGCCGAACGCCAGGTTCGCGTGATCGATCACCCGGAGCCCCACCTCACTTCCCCCACTCAAGCGAAGATGCGCGTTCTTGACGTCGGCCTCTGCGGGACCGATCGCGAGATCGTCTCGTTTCAGTACGGCACGCCGCCTGAAGGATCCGCTTACCTCATCATCGGACATGAGTCGCTCAGTGAAGTCGTGGAGACGGGGTCGAAAGTGTCCAAGGTGAAACCCGGCGATCTGGTGGTGATGACCGTCCGGCGGCCCTGCGCGCATCCGGAGTGCGTAGCCTGCCGCGAAGGCCGCCAGGATTTCTGCTATACCGGCGATTTCACCGAACGCGGCATCAAGCAAAAGCACGGCTACATGACGGAATTCGTGGTGGAAGAGGAGCGCTATCTCCATCCCGTGCCACGTGAGCTGCGCGATGTGGCCGTGTTGGTAGAGCCGCTGACTATCGCGGAAAAATCGCTCGAACAGCTCTGGGTGGTGCAGCGCCGTTTGCCCTGGGTCTGTCCCAATGCCTGCCCCGGCGACGGCGCGAAGTCGCCCGCCCATTGCCGTCGCGCGATCGTGCTGGGCGCGGGCCCGGTGGGAATTCTGGGAGCGATGGCCTTGAAGCTGGAAGGCTTCGAGGTGAGCGTGTATTCGCGCTCGCCCAACCACGAGGAAAAAAACGGGATCTTGGACGCCATCGGCGTTCCTTACATCGCCGCCGAGACGCACTCCACGGCCGACATGGCGAAGATGGCCGGTCCCATCGATGTGGTGTACGAAGCCACCGGCGCGTCCAGCATCGCTTTCGACGTGCTGAAACATCTCGGGCCCAACGCGGTTTTTGTCTTCACCGGCGTTCCCGGCCGTAAGGCCCCCATCCCCGTGGATACCGACGAGATCATGCGCAACATGGTATTGAACAATCAGCTCGTGCTCGGCAGCGTCAACGCGCCTCCTCAAGCCTTCGAATCGGCCATCCAACACCTCGGCGCATTCACGCAGAAGTGGCCCGGCACAGTGCGCTCGCTCATCACCGCGCGTATCCCGATTGAGAACGCGCCGGCCACGCTTCAGCAGCCGGCCGGCGGCATCAAGAATGTCGTCTCAGTGGGAGCTTGAAATGAATAACGGCTGGATCGATATTTCCGTGCCTTTGTACCAGGGCATGGTGGTTTGGCCCGGCGACGCCCCGTTCGAACGAAGCGACACGCTCCAAATCGCGACGGGCGGCGCTTGCAATCTCTCCCAGATTTCCACCACTGCCCACATTGGAACCCACATGGATGCGCCGCGGCATTTTCTGGAGGGCGCGGCGGGAATCGACAGTCTGCCCATCGACGCGGTGATCGGCCCCGCGCGCGTGATCCGAATTCAAGATCCGGAAGCCATTCACGTCACCGAACTCGAGCCGCATGGCTTGCGCCAAGGCGAGCGCGTGCTCTTCAAGACCCGAAATTCCGAGGTTTGCTGGAACACCGATCACTTCCAATCGAAATTTATTTACATTCCGCCCGAGACTGCGGCTTACCTGGTGGAATGCGGCGTCCGGACTGTCGGAATCGACTATCTTTCTGTGGACGCATTCGATAGCCAGGGCGGCCCCACGCACCACATGCTGCTCAAAGCAGGCGTCTGGATTATCGAAGGGCTGATGCTCGGGCACGTCGAGCCCGGCCGTTACGAGCTCATCTGTCTGCCGCTGAAAATCGTCGACGGCGATGGCGCACCCGCGCGGGCCGCTCTGCGGAAACCCGCGCCTTAGCTGCTACACTTTCGTCCGAAAGCCGAATGCAGTGGGCGTGCGCACAGTCGATCGCCGGACTGTGCCTGCTCGCTACATGCAGTTGCGCTCAAACGGGCCAGTCGGCGGGCCAGTATTGGGTGAGCTTCAAGATCGTTCGAGGCAAGCTGGCGGTGGACCGCGACGCGTTTTGCGTGCCGCCGTCACTCACCCAGTACAAATCCCAGATCCGCACCGTCGTGCGGCAGGCGGTCTCGGGCGTCGCGCCTCTGTCCCCTGATCTGCTAGTCGATGCCACCTGGGCGGACTATGTAAATCTCTACGAGAACTGGTCCGCCGCGGATCCCACGCGTCTCGACCTCGGCACGCTCTTCTCGCCGGATTTCCTTCTCGCGAATCTTTTAAAACAAACGCCGGACTTCGGACTCGTATTGAGCGATGAGGACATCGACCCGGTAGACGGCGCAATCGTGTTTTCCATTCTCCCGCTGTTGGACTCGAACGCGGTTCGGATTCAACTCCCCGGCGTGCTGCCGTCGCGGCGGAGTACGCGCATCCCGCAGTTGCGGAAGCGGCTTACGCGTCTCAACGGGTCGCTGTGGTCTTCCGCCGCGATCCGCAACGCGTTCGCGCCACTCTACGCCAACCTGGGCCTCACGCCGCAAATCCTGCTGTTTCCGACCACCGATACGATCCAGATCGTCGAAGGCCCGCGCATCGCCTCCCTCCTGCTGCCCGCCGCTCAGGTTCCCGGAAAGGACGTCAATCCGCTGCTGTGGCTTTTACTCGACACTCGCCGATTTCGTCGCGCCAAAGGCAAGCGCGTCGTCGATTTCGACCGCGACTTGCGCTACGCCGCGGGCGATGAGCCATACTTGATCGCATACCAGCTCCAGGAATTGCAGCTCCTCGTCTCGCCGCTCGGCTACACGCTCGCTACGCAGGCCAGCGCGCGAACGGGCGCGAGCCAATACGTGGATTTGACGGTGCAGCGCACGTCGGGCACGAAGTCGAAGCCCCAGTCAAAAACGAAATCGCGCTATATTGGCGCCGGCTTCGAATACAAACCGGGCCAGGATCTCAGCGCACTCGGCAATTTATCGTGGCCGCCCCTGAGTGTGTCCGTCGGCGGTCCGTCCGGCACGTTGGTCTCCGGCAGTTATTCGCGCGAGTATCTCGCCTTCTCCGCCTCAGTGGACGCGGGCGTCTCCGTGGAGCGCAACCGCGTGCTGGATGGAGTAAGGCTGAACGAACAGATCGTCTCCCATTCCGTAACGCTCGGCTGGAATCCCTGGCGCGCGCTGGACGGCAACACGCTCACGTTCCAGTTGAGTCCACGCCACAGTGTGGTGCTCAATCAAACGTTGAACACGATCGAGCCGGGCGCCCAATTTCTGCACACCGACCTCTCGTCCCAATACCCCTGGCGCTTTTCCATCGCGCCGCGCGTCGTGATCGATCGCCGTTTCGCCCATTCCGTCCTCACGGCCAATACCCACCGCAGTTTCGATCATTGGGAATACGACCTGAGCGGCCGCTTCGAGAACGCTTTCGGCAATTCACCGATCTTCGAGCTTCCATCCTTCGGAGGCGAGAATACCGTGCGCGGTTTTCGCGCCGACGACGCCATTGGCCGCCGTCTGTGGGCTAGCCAAAACGAGCTCTGGTGGCCTTTGCCGCGCTTATCTCCGCTGAAACTCGCGACGTTCTGCGATGTGGGTGGCGCTTATCAGACCGTCGGATCGTCACCAGGTCTGCGCGAAGGATTGGGCGCCGGGCTGCGGCTCGACTTGCGGCTGGCCGTGCTGAAGTTCGACTGGGCTTACGGCTTCGGCCCAGCCGCTACCGGGGGCAGCCGAGGAAAGGTTTATTTCAATGTTGAATTTCCAACTCAGCAATAACGGCGGCACGTACAATTTCGACCTCGCCGGAAACGTCTCGGCCGCAGGCGATCTGTCGGGATCCTGGACCACGAACGCAACGAATCAAATCGTCGCTACGTTTTCTGGCGCCGCCAGCATCGCGTTCGACGTGGACTGGCTCTTCAACGCTCAAAACCAGCTCACGCTTCGCTCCGGGAGCTCCGAGCTCTTCAATTTCCCCGCCTCCGGTCACTACAACTCCTACACCACTCGCGACACCGCGCTCATCGTCCAGCCCGACCGCACAGCAGCGTTCAGCTTCGCGCTCTATGGCGATTGGAGCATGAGCCCGGATCACGACCTCACGTTGACCATCAACGGCCTCGCGTCCACGATCGAGGGCTTCGTCAGCGATCCGATCGGCCGGTTCATTTTCCACTTCGCGAACAAAGCCAATGTGCTCGAAACCTATGTCCTCGGCTTCGTGGGTTATTGGTCGAGCAAAGTGGATGCATCCGGCACGCCGCTGCTCGATTTTCATTACCAGACGCCAACCGGCGAAAAGATCTTCGAACTGCCAAAAGCGGTCGCCGTGAATCGCAGTTCCAATCAACTCACCTACACCTACGCGAAGGACAACAAGACGCTCAGCATCGATTTTCAGGGCACGCTGATGATCGGGCCAGCGTTCGAGATCACTTACGTGGTCCAGCCTCAAACATCGAGCTCTCGAGAGGAGCTGGTCTCCTCCACCACCCTCTCCTTCAGCGCGACTTTGACGCAGCCCAACCTCCACGGCGATCTGGATCTCTCGTTGGTGAAACCGGATGGAAGCGCGAGCGCGTCGACGTTCACCATCGGCGGCCAGTGCCAGGGCATGCTCGGGAAAACCAGCTTGCAGATCGGGTTTACGTTCACCCAAACTTTCGGCGGCGCGGGGAATCAGATCACGCGAACGGCTGCGTTCAGCGGAACGCTCGCCTTTAAGACGGGTCAAGTGCAGTGGACGTTCAGCGACACGGGAGCCACGGTCGATCTGGCGATCGGCGTCGACATCAAGCTCGGCCCCATCCAGCTCGACGCACGCCTCAATCTTCCCATGGATGGACAAACCGCGGGCGTTACGTTCCTACTCGGCGTGAGCTTCTGAAAGTCTGAGTGCGCGGTTCCGCAATCACCCGCAATCCGTTCCTCACCCGCAACGTCACCAGCGGCAGCGGGTCCACGCGCTGGCCCGGCTCCACGCGAAACCGCCACTTCTGCGCGATCGCCGTCATCAGGATCACGCCCTCCATCCAGGCGAAGCGTTCGCCGATGCAAACGCGCGTTCCGCCGCCGAATGGAAAGTAGGAAAATTTGGGCCGCGCCTCGCGCGCCTCTCCGCGCCAGCGCTCCGGATCGAACTCGTCCGCATGCGGAAACCACCGCGGATCCCGCTGGATGATGTACGGGCTCAGGATGCAGATCGAACCTGCGGGAATTTCGAAACCTCCCGCCGTAAATGCTCCGAGAGCTCGGCGCCCGATCGCCCAAGCCGGGGGATACAAGCGCAAAGCCTCCGCCAGAATCATCTCCGCGTAACGCAACTGGGCAACATCGGCAAACTCGGGCGGCCGGTCGCCCAGGACCTCATCGATCTCTTTATGCAGCCGCTGCTCCACCTCGGGATGCTGCGCGAGCAGATACCAGGTCCAGATGAGCGCGTTCGCCGTCGTCTCGTGCCCGGCGATGAATAACGTGATCGCTTCGTCACGGACCTGCTGATCCGTCATTCCGGTCCCGTCTTCGGTGCCGTCCGGCGCTTCATCCTGCGCCAGCAGCAGCATCGACAGCAGATCCCCGGTATCGATTCCGCTCTTGCGCCGCGCTTCGATCAACCCGTAAATCATCGCGTCCAGCCGGGCGCGCGCTTTGTCGAAACGCCGCACCGACGCGAGCGGCAGCTTGTGCAGGAAATCGGAAAACGGCAGCAGAAGAAGATCGAACATTTCGAGAACGCTGGTCATCGCAACGCCGATCTCCGGTGCGTCGGAGGCGACATCCGCGCTGAACAGCGTTTTCGCCACGATGGTGAGCGTCAGTTGCGGCATTTCGCGGGCGATATCCATGTGCCCCGGCCGGAGATGCTCCCTCCAGCGCACCGCGCATTCGGTCATGGCTGCGGCGTATCCCGCCAGCCGCTCGCGATGAAACGCCGGCTGCACCAGCCGCCGCTGGCGCAGATGATGCTTGCCTTCGCTGGTGAGCAGACCCTCACCCAGCAGAACTTTGGCGCGCTCCAGCGCCCGGCTCTTGACGAAATTGTTCTGATTCGTCACCAGGACGTCGCGCACGAAGTCGGGATGGCTGAGCACGTACATGTGCTGCTGCATCACCCGGAAGTAGGCGATGTCGCCGTACCGGCGCGCCGCGTTCGTCAAATAGACCAGCGGGTTCGCGCGAAACGGGATCAAGTTCCCGACGATCGGGGGATTCTTCGGACCCGGAGGGTGCGATATTACGGCCGCCATAACAGCACCACAGCCTGGGCTTCGGCCGAAAGTCCATCGCCCACTGGCCCCACACGCTCGGCGGTTTTGAATTTCACCGAAACGCGCCCGGCCTCCAGCCCGAGCGTTTCAGCCAGCTTTTCGCGGATGGCCGTGCGGTGATCCTTCAGCTTGGGCCGCTCCAGAATCACCGTGGAATCGACATTCGCGATCTCGTAGCCTCTCGCCATCGCCAGTTCCCGCGCGTGCCGCAAAAACATCAGGCTGTTTCCATCCTTCCAGCGCGGATCCGTGTCCGGAA
>JASIGB010000995.1:0-8761 GCA_030045355.1 Bryobacteraceae bacterium | reverse complement strand
CTCGAATTGCGCGATGGCTTGCTGGGTATCGCCCTGGTGCTTATAGAAGATGCCCAGGTTGAACCAGGTGTGCGGCAGCGAGGGATCCTGCCGCTGGACTTCCTGTAAGAGTTTGACTGCTTCCTCCTCGCGGCCCTGCACTTTGAGCAATGCGAGCGCGTAGTTCAGCTTGTCGCGCGCCGAATCGGGCGCAATGGCGAGCGCCTGCTGGAATTCCTGCACCGCCTGCTGCGCGTTGGCGGGATTTTCGTAATAGGCTTTGCCAAGATTGCGGTGCTGGTCGAGCAGTTCCTGATTGCGCGGCTTGGAACATGCCGCGACAAGCATGAACGCACCGATTCCGGCGCTGAGCCACAACCGTCCCCTGCGGGTCGACGACATGATCTTTATCAGCGTACACCCACCCGCACCGCCTGCTGTATACTAGCCGCAAGTCACTCCATGGACTCGAAAAAAATGGAGCCGATGTTCCTGCCCGGCGTGGAAAACAATCCGCAGCCCGGACCCTATGCCGATGCCCTGCGCGCCATGCAGGCCGCGGGCAGCGAGTACTCGCAGATCTGGCACTTGTTCGCGTTCAAACCGCAGGCGACGGATCATCTGGCGCGGTTCACACAGGAGATCATGCGCGAGCCCGCGCCGCTCAGCCCCTGGCTGCGCGAGTTGATCGCCGCTTACACCTCGGCGCGCAACGATTGTCCGTTTTGACTGAAGTCGCACGCCGCGGTCGCGGCGGTCTTGCTGGAGCAGACGGTCCCAGCCGTCGCCAACGGCGAAGAGTTCGTCGCCCAAGTGGTTCGCGATTTAGAGGCGTCCGGGCTGGACGAAAAGGAAAAAGCGCTGCTCCGTTTCGTCGACAAGGTCAACCGTTGTTCGCAGACCATCACGCCGGACGACATGAAGCCCCTGTACGCCGCCGGTTGGGACGATGAGGCCATTTACTACGCCATCACGGTGTGCGCGCTGTTTAATTTTTACAATCGCTGGGTGGACGCGAGCGGCGTGCACGCGTTATCCCAGGAAGCGCATCGCGCGAGCGGCAAGCGGTCCGCGGCCGTGGGGTACGTCAGAAAATAAGGCACGCGGCGTCCCGATCAGCGATAAACTGTTGAAGAAATGTCCAGGCGCTCGTCAGTAATCCAGCGGGAGTCTGCCTCGAAGACGGAAGCGAAACCCGCGACGAAACCAGAGGTCAAGTCCGCCCAAACCGAAGCTCCGGCGCTCGAACGCAGCTACCGCGATCTCGTCCCCTGGCTGCTGCTGTTTGCCGGCAGCGGCTGTGCGGCGCTGATTTACGAGATCGTGTGGTTTCAGTTGCTCGAACTGGTGATCGGCTCTTCGGCCGTATCGCTGGGATTGCTGCTCGCGGCTTACATGGGCGGGCTATGCCTGGGCAGCGTCGCGTTCGCGAAACTGGTAGCCACGCGTCACCATCCGATGCGTGTCTATGCGCTTCTGGAGTTGGGGATCGCGGCGCTGGGCATCATTGCGCTGTTCGGCGTTCCCTGGGTGTCGCGCATTTACCTCGTGGGCGCGGGCCTGACGGGCTTGGCGGGGCTGGTGCTGCGCGGCACGGTAGCGGCGGCCTGCCTGCTTCCTCCTACCGTTCTGATGGGCGCTTCACTTCCCGCTATCGCGCGCTGGGTGGAAACCACGCCGCGTGGAGTTTCCTGGCTCGGGTGGTTGTATAGCGCCAATGTGGCGGGCGCGGTGACGGGATGCGTCCTGGCCGGGTTCTACCTGCTGCGCGTCCACGACATGGCTTTCGCGACCTATGTCGCCGCGGCGATCGACGTAGCGGTGGCATTGCTCGCCCTCGCCATGGCGCGCAGCTCCGGGCGCCCGGCGCAATCGGGTTCCGAGGCTCGCGATCTTCCGGTCAGGCGTGCACCCGCCGCGAAATTCGTTTACCTGGCGATCGCGTTTTCCGGGTTGACCGCGCTCGGAGCCGAAGTTGTATGGACGCGTCTACTCTCGCTGCTGCTGGGCGCGACAGTCTACACTTTCTCCATTATTCTGGCCGTGTTTCTTACCGGAATGTGGGCCGGAAGCGGTGTTGGCTCCTACCTTTCGCGCCGCGTGCGCGATGCCCGCCTGGCGCTGGCTGCTTGCCAGATCCTGCTGGCACTGGCGATCGCCTGGGCTGCTTTGATGCTGGCGCGTGTTCTGCCCTGGTGGCCCGTGGACCCATGGCTCGCGGTCAGTCCCTGGATCAACTTCGATCTGGACCTGGAGCGCTGCTTCCGCGTCGTATTCCCGGCGGCGCTGCTGTGGGGTGCTAGCTTTCCCTTCGCCCTGGCTGCCGCGGCAGCAGACCGGGAGGATCCCGCGCGATTGACGGGCGAGGTGTACGCAGTCAACACTGCTGGCTCCATCGTGGGCGCGCTGGCGTTCAGCCTGCTGCTCGTGCCCGGCATCGGAACGCGCGCTTCCGAGCAGTTATTAATATGGCTGGCCGCGGCCTCCGCGATCGTTGCCCTGGCGCCGCTGGTTTCGAGAAAAGCGCTGGCATTTGCGGGCGCGGCCGGTGGCGCGGCGCTGCTGGCCTGGGGGCTCGTGTCAACCGTGGGCGCGGTTCCTTGGCAGGCGATCGCTTATGGCCGGCGCGTCGCCCCGATCCTGCGCGGCTTGGACCAAGGCGCCGACGCCCAAACCACCCCGGTGTTTGTGGGCGAGGGAATCAGTTCCTCTGTGGTGATCACCGAGCGCGGCGATCTGAAAACGTTCTACGTGAGCGGCAAATCGGAGGCCTCTTCGGCAATTCTCGACATGCGCCTGCAGCGCATGATGGGACATCTGCCCGCGCTGCTGAATCCGGCGCCGCATTCGGTGCTCGTGGTCGGGTTCGGCGCGGGAGTGACCGCCGGATCTTTCGTGCCGTACCCCGAGGTGTCGAGCATCCAGATCTGCGAATTGGAGCCTTTGATTCCGCCCGCCTCCGAAGAGTACTTCGGCAAGGAGAACAACCACGTGCTGCGCGATCCGCGGACTCGCGTGGTTTACGACGATGCCCGTCACTTCATCCTGGTTAGCCAGGACAAATTCGACGTGATCACCACCGATCCGATTCATCCCTGGGTCAAGGGCAGTTCGACGCTTTATTCCAAGGACTATTATGAGATGGTCAAGGATCACTTGAATCCCGGCGGCGTGGTAGCCCAATGGCTGCCGATTTACGAAAGCGACGAGGAAACCGTTAAAACCGAGCTGGCCACCTTCTTCAGCGTCTTTCCAGACGCCACCGTATGGAGCAATTATTTGGACGGCGACGGCTATGATCTGGTATTGCTTGGCACGGCCGCTCCGGCTCCCATTAATGTAGATGAGTTCGAGCGGCGTCTGAGCCAGCCCAGCTATGCGGGAGTGGTTACCTCGCTCACTGAAATCCAGTTCCGTTCTCCGGTGGATGTTTTGGCCACGTACGCCGGAAGGGCACAAGATCTGGCGTCCTGGCTAGCCGGCGCTCCCATCAACGACGATCTGAATATGCGCCTGCAATATCTCGCCGGCCTGGGATTGAACTCGCTGAACGCTCCCCAGGTGTATCGCGAGATTCTGTCGTATCGCAAATTTCCCGATGACTTGCTGACCGGGAGCGGTGATGGCGTGAACGCGCTGCGCAGCTTCATCGGCCGGCGCCACAGGGTGTTTTAAACAAGGTGTTCTAAAATGCGCCGTCTTACCTGCTTTCTTCTCTGCGCGTGCGCGCTGCCTTTCGCGATCCCGTTCGAAGCTGGCGCCGAAGTGATCTGCGCGCTTGGCCCCGGCGCCGGTTCCTACGACGCCAAATCCGATCAGCGGCCCACCGCCGACGCCATGGAATTGGCTAAACGCATGAACGCCGCGCTATCGCCAATCTGCACGCCGCAGTGTCCGGAAATGGCGATCTACCGCAACCCCACCGCGGCCAACGCCATGCTGGTGGTAACGGCCGACCAGGCGAAAGTTGTATACGCGCCGCGGTTCTTCTCGGCCGTCTACGACAACTACGGCGACGGCGCCATCATTGCGATCATCGCCCACGAATTCGGCCACGCGCTCGCCGAGGTTCACCCGGTGACTTGGATGAAAAGCGACTGGAATGCAGAGCTGCGCGCCGATGCCTGGGCCGGGTGCGCGCTGGCCAAGAGCGGTCTCAGCGCCATTGACTTGGCGGACGCGCTGACGGCCGCCGCAAAGTATCCGCCCTCTAACAGTCCGAGCTGGCCGATACGTCTGCCAGCTCTGCGGGTCGGGTTTATCCAATGCGGTGGAGACAGCGCAACGTTCGACGGCGCCGCAGGCGGAGGCAAGCGGGACTAGCGCCTGCGAGGATCGTTACGGGATCACGCTTGGGTGGAATTGCGAGAATCGCCCGGCTTTAGCGCGGCTTTGAACCCGCGGATTCCTTCTGCCAGTCCCTTGCCCAGCTCCGGCAGCTTCTTGGGCCCGAACAAGAACAAAGCAACCGCCAGAATCACCAGCAAGTGCCGAGGCTGCAGCAAATCTTCGATCATAATCGCTCTCCAGCTTCACAGTACACCTGATTGAGTAACCCCGCGAACTATCGTTTGGCTTGCAGCAGATATCTTTCGATCGGAAGTAGTTCGGGCAGCGCTCGCGCGCCGAGGTGTAACAAACAGAAAACATTGGATATCCACGGATGACAAGCAATTTCTGTTTGGCGCCTTATCCAAGGAACTGATGGGAACTTCGTGCGGTCCTCCGACGCCTTGTCATACATTAAGGTATAGGATCTGTCGTTTGAAAGCATGAATCCCCTAAGCGCCAATCCTCGTCAAGATCGCGATATCGACGCTAGCCGTTCGGTTGCCAACCCCAGGGAGCGCCCCCAGGTGCAACCGATCAGGCCCGTTCTTGTGGCTAATCATTCGATTACACCCGCGTCCGGCGAAAGCGATGCCATAATAAATACGCCTTCGCCGAGATTCATGTGGCCACTGGAACGCGCATGGGATGAACGCAATCGCGCTCGTGTCCTCCTGTCGAGTGCGGCTCTCATTCTGATCATTGCTCTCGCTGACTGGTGGACTAAGCCGTTTGTTGCGTTCGGGATCCTGTACCTGTTCCCGATCATGCTGGCGGCCGGATTTCTGCCCCGCTGGATGATCGTGTTGCTCGGCGCCGGATGCGCGGTGCTCAGTGAGGTCTTCAGTTCGCTCGCCGGGTCGAACGTCCGATTGGGGTTTGAGACGCTGGCGCTGGTCGGCTGCGGTCTATTTGTCGCCGAGCTCGTGCGGAACCGGCGGTTAACCCTGGAAGGGCAAGAACGGCTGAAAGCCTTAGTGGAAACAAGCCCCGCGGCGATTGTCACGATCGACGAGCACGGCTTTATCGAGCTTGCCAACCAGGCTGCCATCGAGCTGATGGCGCCGCGAGACGGAACGTTGATAGGCAATCCCGTGGCTGCGTTCCTGCCCGAGCTCCATCATGCGCTGCGTTGGGAAGAAGCGCCACAGTTCCGGGCGTCGATGCAATGCCGGGGTCACCGCGGAAATGGCGAATCGTTCCTGGCGGATGTCTGGTTTTCGACTTATCAGGAAGGCAGGACGCCCAAGCTCGCCGCGATCATCGCGGAAGTGTCCGAGGAAACGGTTAACTCCAATTCGCACCCGTCGGATATTCAGGAGCGCGTAGCGTTGACGGATCGCGAAACCGATGTGCTGCGCTCCCTGGTCCAAGGTCTCGCCAACAAGGAAATTGCCAGCCGGATGGATGTTTCCGAAAGCACCATCAAGAACACGCTGCAACAACTTTTCGCTAAAACCAACGTGCGCACGCGCGCTCAGCTGGTCCGAGTGGCACTGGAGCAATACCGCGACCTGCTGTGAGGTAGACCGCACGACGCCGCGGCCCTTCTCCATTACGACCGCTCCGAGACGTCCTTCAATGAACTGGTCTTGGCCCCTCGTGAAGGGGCGTTGGGAACATATAAGAAATTCATAAACATAACGGCGAAGCTAAGATCCCCTTTCGCGGCAGAGGGTGAAATGATCTTTGGCCGCGGGCGTCCGATATTTGAGAGCGATGGAGCCGCTCCGGCACATTTTCCTGATCGAGGACAACGCGGGCGATGTACTGCTCATTCGCCAGACGCTTGATAGCCTGGGGATTCCCCTCCAGGTTCACGTCGCGCGCGATGGCGACCAAGCGCTGTTTATGCTGGCCGAAGGACACTTTGAGCCGGAACTGATCCTGCTGGACCTTAACTTGCCGCGCGTCTCCGGGAGCTGGTTCCTGGCGCGTTCCAAGCCGAAGGTTCCCGTGGTGGTCTTCAGTTCCTCATCCAATCCGGCCGACATCAGGGAGGCGATCGAACTCGGCGTAAAGGAGTTTGTCCAAAAGCCGAGCGACTTGGAACAATACGCCGAACGGGTCTGCCGGATCATACGGGATTGGCTCCCCGGCGTTGACAATACCTCCGCCAGCCGGGTGTATTAACGAGGTCCTTCCGTCCTCTCATCGCCGCGCACTACGACCACCGTGAATTTCGCTACCAGGGCCGAAATCGCGCCGACAGCGGCCAGCAACGGGGCCAACACAGCGCCCACGGCGGCGACAGTGACCGGAATCTCCATGAAGGTGTGGCCGTGCTCATCCCGGATGATGATCCGCCGCACGTTCCCCTCGTGAATCAGCGCCTTGACGCGCTCCACCAGGTCCTTGCCGAGCACTTGCACTTCTTCGATGAAGTCTGGAAAGGCCATATTGCTCCCGCCTTGGAATACGCGCGCCGCTGCGGTTTCGTTCACCGCTGGATCTTCCGGCCGGAGGCTTGCCGCCAATGGCCGGGCGCTAATCAGCGGAGCTGGGCAGAATGCTTTCCAGCGTGTACTTGGGATATTCTAACAATATAGTGCCGAAAATCTTCTTCCATTCCGAAAAGAACAGGAGGCGCGATCGCGGATATTCCCACCAATTTTCCGGATGATAAACCTCGCCGGGCGCCCCGATGGTGATGAATCGGATCCCCGGGCAAAACAGTCGGAAAACAATGGAGGCTCGACGCGAGTGGTAGGCGCTGGTCACCAGCAGCACGCGTTTGACGCCACGCCTCTTGAGCTCGGGGCGCAGGGCCAGGGCCTCGGCGATCGTCGAGGAAGCCTGATGCTGGAAGCTTTGAAAAAGCCTTCGCGGATAGCCTCGCGCGGCAAGAAAATCGATGGCCTCCTGTCCCTCCGTGAGCCGGTCATCGAAAGCGCTGCTGATCAATACCACGGGTGCATAACCTTCCGCCCCTAATTCGGCGCCTTTCAGCACACGCGGTCCAAAGAAATCGCCCGCCAGCACCAGGACGAGATCGGCCCGTTGCGGAGTTTGCGAGGCAACGAGAAATTCGCCCAATTGCCGCAAGACCATGTACCGGCCGGCCAGCGCCAATACTATTAGGACCGCGGCCAGCAAGAGCGAAGAACGGAGCAACCAGCGGCGGAGAACGGGGAGTTGCTGAGGAGTGCGAGCGACTATGACCGTATTATCGCATCTCATGCGGGGCGCGCCCACACCAGGCGATCTGTCCATCTGGAAGGAGACGCGCCAAGTCGCCGGTCCGGTACATGCGCAATCCGGGCTTCACGCTGAAGGGATCTCGCAGGAAGCGCTCCGCCGTCGTCTGCGGCCTATTGCGATAGCCGCGCGCCACCGAGGCGCCCGAGATAAAAATCTCACCCACCTGGCCCGGCGCAACCGGGCGATGTTCCGCGTCAAGAATCCGGATTCTGGTATGCGCGATCGGCTTGCCGATGGATAGCGGGCCCCGCGGCGCGGGCGCCTCCAGCGTCCCGGCGGCCACTACGCCGGAGGTCGCTACCACGGAACACTCGGCCGCGCCGTAGTTGTTCACTACCGTGAACGGCAACCCGGGTGGGGGAGTGCGATGCAACTGCGCGCCGCCAGTAAGCAAATATCGCAGCGTTGTCCCGGTGGGCCAGGCATGTCCTAGCAGGCGCTCGGCCAGCGACGTGGGCACGTATGCGAGCGTGATACGTTCGTTTACCAGCCACTCATGCAAAAAATCTGCCGATGTCGGCGCCTGTTCGTCGGCCAGAACGAGCGTTGCGCCGGCGGTCAGGGTTGGCCAGATTTCCCAAACGGAAGCGTCGGCTCCCACGCCGGCCAAGTGACCGGCGCGATCGCGCGCCATGACAGCGAACGTGTTCCGATGCCAGAAAACCAGATTCAAAAGATTGGCGTGCGTCAACTCGACGCCTTTCGGTTCGCCGTCCGCCGCAAAGGTGTAAATCACGCAGGCCAGATTTTCTCTGTGGATCCGAATGCGCCCCGTTCGGGGCTCAGATCGGCCGATGGCGCCAGATACCCGGTCCAGATGGATGGTCACAGGCGCGAGGCCCGCGACGCGTTCGGCCGGCGCTCCGCGCGTAATGAGGACCGGAACCTCGGCGTCGCGCAGTACGGCTCGCAGACGCGCGGGCGGCCAAGCCGGGTCCAGAGGAACATACGCACCGCCCGCGATCAACACCGCGAGCGCGGAAACGATGAAATCGAACGAACGTTCCAGGTACAACCCCACCGGTACTTCGGGCTCGACGCCCCGATCGCCCAGATACGCCGCCAAACGCTGCGCCCGCCGGACGAGTTCGCTATAGGTTAGCGAATCCCCATTTGAAGAAAGCGCGATCGCAGTGGGAGCGGCTTGCGCGGCTTCGAGGATCAGGTCTGCTAAGCAAGCGCGACGCCGGTCGTGTGTTCGCTGGGTTCGATCTAATCCCGCGGACGAAGAGCGATCGCGCGAGAGAGATTC
>JASIGB010000994.1:0-8390 GCA_030045355.1 Bryobacteraceae bacterium | reverse complement strand
TATCTCACTTCCAAGAAGATCGAAGAGACCATCAAAGAGCAGAAGAAGCTGAACGCGAACGTGGATTTCTATTCGGCGTCGACCTATTATTCGCTCGGCATTCCGATCGATCTGTTCACTTCCATCTTCGCCGTCAGCCGCATGGCGGGTTGGACCGCGCATGTGCTGGAACAGTACCGCAACAACCGCTTGATCCGTCCCCGCGCGGAGTATACGGGCAAGCCGGTTGGCCAGAAGTGGATTCCGATCGACCAGCGCTAACCGCGCCGCCCTATGCACGACCTCTCGTTTTTTCGAGCCAACCTGGACTCGATCGCCCAACGTCTGTCCACGCGCGGCTATCAGCTCGATGTGGATCAGTTCCGGGCGCTCGATCAGGAGCGCCGCGCCGCGCTCACGGAAGCCGAACAGCTAAAAGCGCAAGTGAACGCGAAAAGCGCCGAAGTGGCCAAGCTTCGTCAACAGGGCCTGGATGCCAACAGCGTCCAGCAAGAAGTGCGCTCGATCCGAGAGCGCGCTTCAGCGCTGGATAAAAAAGCAGAATCCGCAGATGCGGCATTCCGCGACCTAATGGCCGGGGTACCCAACCTCCCCCACGAGTCCGTTCCCGTGGGCAAGAGCGCCGACGACAACGTCGAAATCCGGCGCTGGGGCCAGCCGCGGCAGTTCGATTTCGAGCCCAAGGCGCACTGGGACTTGGGGCCGGAGCTCAAGATCCTGGATCTGGAGCGCGCCACTAAGATCACCGGGGCGCGCTTCGCCGTCTACTGGGGCATGGGCGCGCGATTAGAGCGCGCGCTCATCAGCTTTTTCCTCGACGTCCATACGCGCGAGCACGGATATAGCGAAGTCCTGCCACCGTTTCTGATCAATTCCAAGAGCCTGTTCGGCACCGGCCAGCTCCCCAAGTTCAGGGAAGATCTGTTCAAGATCGAGAACACCGACTTTTGGCTCGCGCCCACGGCCGAAGTGCCGGTCACCAATCTCTTCCGTGATGAAGTTCTGGACGCCTCCGAGCTTCCGATCTCCCTCTGCGCCTACACGCCCTGCTTCCGCAGCGAGGCCGGATCGTACGGGCGCGACGTGCGCGGGATCATCCGCCAGCATCAGTTCCAGAAAGTGGAACTGGTGAAATTCACGCTGCCCGAGCAGAGCTGGGAACAGCATGAAAAGCTCACTGCCGACGCCGAAGATATTCTCAAGCGCTTGGGCCTGCCGTTCCGCACGGTGGTGCTCTCCACTGGCGACATGGGCGCGTCCTCGGCGAAGACGTACGATCTGGAAGTCTGGCTTCCGGGCCAGAACGCATACAAAGAGATCTCCTCTTGTTCGAATTTCGAGGCCTACCAGGCGCGCCGCATGCCCATTCGCGTGAAGTCGGGCAAAGGCAAAACCGAATTCGCGCACACGCTCAACGGCAGCGGTCTGGCCGTGGGGCGCACTTGGGTGGCGATCGTCGAGAACTATCAGCAGGCCGACGGTAGCGTGATCGTGCCGGAAGTTTTGCGTCCCTACGTCGGCGCCGAGCGCCTGACGCGCGAGTCACAGACCTTCCACTAAAATTCCCCCCCGGCGAAGTCTTTGCCACGCTAAAGCTTGATTGGCCGCGGGCGTTCGGGCGCCGGCGGCCGCGCATCGAATCCGCGAGTACTCTGAAGCCGGAATCAACCTGGAGGCAGAATGTTCCGTTTCAGACCGTGGTGGCTGCTCGGCGTGGCGATTAGTTTCGCGTTCAGTTCGGCCCTCCGGGCTACGCCGCCGCTGGCCACGATCAGCGACACCCTCTATAACGCCGACGGGACCCTATTCAACGGCGTGGTGGTAATCTCGTGGCCCATGTTCGAGGCTTCCGACACCTCCAACATCGCCGCCGGAACGCAGAATGTCACGATTACCGCCGGGAATCTCTACGTGCAACTAGTCCCCACCACCAACGCCGACTCCGCGGCCATCTACACCGTGCAGTACACCAGCTTCGGCGCGACGCAGTTCACGCAGGCCTGGGCGGTACCGCCTCCGAGCACGCTTCCGTTTCGCGTGCGAGACGTGGCGCTGCCGGCGGGAACCGTGAGCGGCTCGGCTCCCCAATCCGTCACCTTGATTTCGATCGCCGACGTGACGGGATTGCAGAGCGCTCTGAACGTCCGTCCCGTTGAGGGAACCAGCTTTGGGATCTCCAGCGCCGCAGTAATCGACGCGACGGGAGCCATCGATGCCGCCAGCGGCAATTCTTCCGACTGTTTGCACGTGGACGGAACTTCGGGCCCTTGCTCCAGCGTCTCCATCACGTTCGTGGACGGCGAGACGCCACAGGGTACCGTGAACGGCGCCAACGCCTCATTTACTCTGGCCAACGTACCCAATCCGCCCTCGAGTCTGGCGCTGTTTCGCAACGGGCTGCTCGAATCCCAGGGGGTCGATTACACGCTCTCTGCGAATTCGATCACTTTCCTGACAGCCTCGATTCCGCAGGTCAACGATATTCTGCTCGCGTCCTACCGGCTGTCGGTCAGCATTCCGGGAGTGGGGTTCGTCGATCAGCAGACACCTTCGGGCGCCATTAACGGCGTGAATACGACGTTCACGCTAAGCCAGACCCCCAGCCCAAGCAGCAGTTTGTACGCCTATCGCAACGGGTTACTGCTCGCGCCCGGCGTCGATTATACACTCAGCGGGAACGTAATCACGTTCGTGAGCGGACAGACTCCCCAAACCAACGATATCCTGCTCTGCTCCTACCGGACTGCCCAGTAGAGCAGCGGTATTAAGGTCAATTGCCAGCGGAGCTACGGCTTTTTCTTAGTTGTACGTAACGGCTCTCTGCTGCAATATAGAATCACCAAGCGGAGAAAACTATGGCTTTGCTGTTGCGGCTGAGGGCATCGCGTTTACGCTCTTTGCAATTGTGCGCGGTGCGGATCTTTAGAGACGCGCGCGGGCAGGATCTGATCGAGTACGGGCTCCTGGCGGCATTCATCGCGGTCATTGTCGCTGGCGTTCTACCGCAGTATTGGATACCTTCGATCAGCACCGTGTTTTCGAAAATCACCAGTACGATGGCCATCAGCTAGCGCGGCTCGGCGCACGCGAATCCTCACGATTGCCAGCCCCCGCCGAGGGCACGGTAGAGCTGCACCACGGATTCCAGTTCCAACAGACGCAATTGCGCCAGGTCGAGCTGTCCGGCGAACAAATCCCGCTCCGCGTCCAGCACCTGTAAATAGCTGTCCAAACCTCCGCGATAGCGCAGATTGGAAAGCCGCACGCTCTCCGACAGAGCACCCACCAGCTTTTCTTCCTCGCCGCGCTGCTCGCGCGTGCGGGTGTGGACCGCCAGAGCGTCGGCTACCTCGCGCAGGGCGCCGTAGATGGTCTTCTGATACGTGAGCAGCATCTCACGCTCCTGCGCCTCGGTAAGTTGGACGCCCGCGCGCAAACCTCCATGAAAAAGGGGCTGCAGCACTGAGGGTGCGATCGACGCCATGCGTGCCGGGCCGCTGAACAGTCTGGTCAACGGCTCGCTCTGGCCGCCGAGAAACCCGGTCAAGGTCAGATCGGGAAAAAACAAGGCGCGTGCAGCGCCAATCTGTGCATTGGCTGCAATCAGGTTGTCTTCCGCCTGACGAATGTCCGGCCGGCGCTCCAGCAACGCGGAGGGAAGTCCCGCGGGCAATTCCGGCGCCGACGTGATCTCATCGAGGCCCTGGCCCCGCGCTACTTCGCCCGGCGCTTGGGCGAGCAACAGGTTCAACGCATCTTCCGCCTGTGCGATGGATCGCTTCGACGCCGCGATCTCCGCAGTGGTGGTGTAGAGGAACTGCTCGGCTTGATGGACGTCCAGGCCGCTGGCGGCGCCACGATCCTTGCGCTCGCGAATCAATCGCAGATTGTCCCGCGCGATGCCGTTGTTCTGCTGGCCGATTTGGAGCTCCAGATCCAGTTCCCGCATCTGGAAATAGGTGGTCATGACATCGGAGATCAGCGAAATGACCACTCCATTCCGGGCCTCTTCGGACGCCAAATACTGGGCCCGCGCCGCTTCGTCCATGCGCCGCAGCTTGCCCCATAAATCCAGCTCCCACGAAAGCTGCAGACCCACCTGCGTGTAAGCGAAAGCGACAGGCGTTCCCGGCGGGAAGGGGAACGAACCGATGGACGAGCTGCGCGACCCCGTGTAGCTGGCCGAGGCCGCAACCACGGGGAAGAGATTGCCGCGTTGGATGCCGTATTGCGCGCGCGCTTCGAGCACGCGTTCGGCCGCGATGCGCACATCGAAGTTCTGTTTCAGCGCCGTCTGGACGAGCTGGGTCAGTGTCACGTCGTGGAACAGGTTGAACCATTTGTCCTCCGCGATGGATGGCTGCGCAGCCGTCGCGCCCGGAAACTGCGTGGGAAGGTTGACCGCGGGCCGGTGATAATTCGGGCCCACCAGGCACCCGCACAATCCGAACGCCGCGCCAATTCCAGCAAGGACCGGCAGGAACCGGCGCATCAATCCGTGGCCTCGACGGTTTCGCGTTCACGCTCGCGTTTGCCATCCAGCGCCCGCCGCGACGGTTTGCCGCGCCGCTCCACCAGCGTCTCGATCACGTAATACTGCACCGGAACGAAGAAGATCGCGAGCAGAGTAGCCGCCAGCATCCCGCCGAGTACCGCCGTCCCCAGCGACCGCCGCGACGCCGCGCCCGCGCCCGTAGCCGCAAACAGCGGCACCACGCCCAGGATGAAGGCGAAAGACGTCATCAAAATGGGCCGCAGCCGCAACTTTGCCGCGTGCAACGCGGCTTCGCGCACCGGCATCAATTCGCGATGGTGGCTGTCTTTGGCGAACTCGACAATCAGAATCGCGTTCTTGGCCGCCAGACCGATCAGGGTCACGATGCCAATCTGCGTGTACACATCGTACGGGTAGTCGCGCATATGGACGGCGAGCAGCGCCCCGAACAGTCCCAGCGGGAGGGAAAGCAGCACGGCCATCGGAATAGACCAGCTTTCATACAGCGCCGCCAGACACAGGAATACCAGCACGGTGGCGAAGCCGAAGATCACGCCTTCGTGCCCTTGCGCCAGCTTCTGTTGATACGTGGTGCCGGTCCATTCGTAGCCATAGCCGGAAGGCAGCGTTTCGGCGGCGACTTTTTCCATGGTGTCGATGGCCTGGCCGGAGCTGACGCCGGGCGCGGGCGCGCCTAAAATCTGGATGGCGCGAAAACGGTTGTAGCGGAACACGACCTCCGGGCCGCTCGAAGGTATGACCGACGCGAGAGTGCCCAGCGGAATCATATTGCCGTCCATGCTGCGCACATAGAATCGGTCGATATCCGACGGCTGGCTGCGGAATTCGGGTTCGGCTTGAATCAGCACCTGCCAGGTGTGGCTGAAGCGGTTGAAATCGTTCACATACAATCCGCCCAGAAATGTTTGGAGCGTATTGTACGCGTCGGTTACCGGCACACCCATGGTTTCGAGCTTGTCCAAATTCATGTCGATGCTGTAGGCGGGCACCGCCGATCGAAACGTGTTCACGATGTTACCGATCTCGGGATGGCGGCGCGCCGCGTCCACCAGAGCGTCACCGACGCTCGCGAGCTGGTCCAATTCCCCGCCCCGCCGGTCCTCCAGCATGAACTGAAATCCGCCCGTATTACTTAAGCCCAAAATCGGCGGAAAGCCGAACTCGGTGGTGGAGGCTTCCGGCACATCGGCAAAGGCGCGCTCGGAGGCTTGGAGAATCGCGTCGAGCTGCAGGTCCTTGGTCTTGCGCTCTTCCCAGGGCGTAGTGATGACCACGATAGTGGCCACATTGGAGGCGTTGGTCTGCGTGGTGAAATCAGTGCCGCCGATCACGAACCAGGACTGGACGCCTTTCACTTTACCCAAGCGCTCTTCGATCTTCGCCACCGCGGCGTCCGTGCGATCGATGGACGCGCCATCCGGCAAACGAACGGGTACGAAGTAGGCGGCTTGATCTTCGTCCGGCAGGAATCCCGCGGGAAGCATCTTGAACAGATACGCCCCCGCCACCCAGAACAATCCCAACGCAACCATGGCCCAGGCCGAGCGCCGGATCATCGTGCCTACGCCGGCCAAATATCGATTGGTGGCCCAGCCGAAGCCGCGATTGAAGCCGGCGAAGCAAAAGGCCAGCGGTCCGCGCGATTTGGAATGCGGCTTCAACAGCATGGCGCTCAAAGCCGGGCTCAGCGAGAGCGCGCTGAAGGCCGACAGCAGCACGGAGGCCGCGATGGTCAGCGCGAACTGCCGAAAGATCTGTCCGCTGATCCCGCCCAAGAAGGCCACGGGAATGAACACGGCGGCCAAGATGCACGCGATGGCCACCACGGGGGACGACACCTGTTCCATGGCTCGCATGGTCGCTTCGCGCGGCGTCATGCCATCGTCGATATTGCGTTGCACCGCTTCCACCACCACGATCGCGTCGTCCACGACGATGCCGATCGAGAGCACCAACCCGAACATGCTGGTGATGTTGATCGAAAAGCCCAGCACTGGAAACAGCGCGATGGCGCCGATCACCGCCACCGGCACGGTCAGCAGCGGGATCAGCGTCGCGCGCCAATTTTGCAAGAAGAGGAAGACCACCAGGATCACCAGCCCAATTGCGGCCGCCAGCGTGAACACCACGTCGGCGATCGCCGCGCGCACGAAACGAGTGGAATCGTACACCACGTTGTAGTCCATGCCCGGCGGGAAGTTCAGCTTCGCCTTCTTCATAAGCGCGTTCACCTGGTTCGAGGTATCCACGGCGTTCGCGCCCGGCGACAGAAACACGATCACGTTGCAGGACGGTTTGCCGTTAATGCGATTGAAGCCGGAATAGGTGAACGCGCCGAGCTGGACGCGGCCGATGTCTCGAATGCGCAGCAGGGATGCATCGGGTTCGGCGCGCAGCACGATATCGCCGAACTGCCGCGGATCCACCAGGCGTCCGGGGGCGGTGACGGAATACTGAAAATCGGTGCCGTTAGGGGCGGGCGCCTCGCCCAGCGCGCCGGCGGGATTCTGCCGGTTTTGGGCGTTGATGGCGTCGCTGACGTCGGTGGCGGTGAGGCCGAGCTTGGCCATCTTGTCGGGATCCACCCACACGCGCATCGAGTAGACTTCTTGCGAGGAAAGACGCGAGTCGCCGACACCGGGCAGACTCCCGATTTGATTCAGCAGGTTGATCTGCGCGTAGTTGGTCAGGAACAGCGAATCGTAGCGATCGTCGGGCGAGGTCAGCCCCACCACCATCAGAAACGCGCTCGACACTTTCTTCACCACCACACCCTGGCGCTGCACTTCGGGAGGCAGGCGCGGCAGCGCGATGTTGACCTTGTTCTGCGTCTGCACCGTGGCCGTATCGGGATTGGTGCCGAGCTTGAACGTGACGTTGATGGTGATGGATCCGTTATTGGCGCTGGTCGACAGAAAGTACAACATGCCGTCCAGCCCGGCGAGTTGTTCTTCGATGGGCTGTGCGACGGTCTTCTCGAGATCGATGGAATTGCCGCCCAGGTAGCTGGCGGTGATTTGGACCACGGGCGGCACCACTTCAGGAAACGCCGCGATCGGAAGATTCGGGATCGCCACCGCGCCGAGAATGACGATCACGATCGCGATGACGATGGCGAAAACGGGCCGGTCTATGAAGAATCGCGCCATGCCGGACTAGGGGGTCCCCGCTCCCGGCCGATAGGGTCGTGGCGTCACGAGAGCGCCGGGCTTCACCTTGAGCTGGCCCTCCACGATCACGCGATCGCCCGCTTTCAGCCCTTGCTGGACGATCCAGTCCTCGTCGACGCGTTCGGCGGTCAGGATCGGCCTGAGCTGCACTACGTTATTGGCGCCCACCACCAGCACCGTTTGCTCGCTCTGCAGTTGCTGGATCGCGCGCTGCGGCACCAGCATCACGTTGTGCCGCAGCTCGGTCTGGACGCGCACCTTACCGAATTGCCCGGGTAACAGCGTGTGCTGCGGATTGGGGAAGCTGGCCTGTAACTCCAGCGTACCGGTCTTGGGGTCCACGCCGTTGAGCGTATTCTCGATGCGGCCTTTCTGGGGGAACTCGCTGTTATCGGCCAGAATCAGCGTCAGTGGCGATTTGAGCAGCGTGGGATTTTTCTTGAACGAGAGATACTGCGCTTCGCTGACCTTGAAGCGCACCCAGATGGGGTCGAGCGGCACGATGGTGGTGAGCGGCTGCGCGGCGTTGGCGGTTACCAGTCCTCCGACCGGCACCAGCGTGTCTCCGATCAATCCGCTGATGGGAGCGCGAATGGTGGCGTACTCCAGGTTCAGCTCCGCGGTGCGCAGAGCCGCGCGCTGCGCCTCCACTTTGCCCTCCGTGGACGAAATCTGCGTGGAAGTGGAAAGGCGCGTCTGATCGA
>JASIGB010000993.1:0-13106 GCA_030045355.1 Bryobacteraceae bacterium | reverse complement strand
TGATGTCATTCAGGAATTCAAGGTCATCACCAATCCCTACTCGGCCGAATACGGCCGGAGCCCAGGAGCGGCGGTTGACGTGGCTACCAAGAGCGGCAGCAACCAGGTACACGGCCTACTGTTCGAGTACCTGCGTAATCGGATCTTCGATGCGAATGATTTCTTCTCCAACCAGTCCGGCCTGCCGCGCCCCGAATACATTCAGAACCAATTCGGAGGAAACGCGGGCGCACCTATCGTACGTAACAAGCTATTCGGTTTTTTCGATTACGAGGGAACGCGCATCCGCCAGGGCGTCACCCGCATATCCACGGTCCCTCTGCCCAATGAACGGGTCGGTGACTTTAGTCCCGCGGCCGCGGCGGCTAACGGGATCAAATACCCCACTCTTGTCGATCCGTCCACGGGCATGCCGTTTCCGAACAACGTTATCCCAGCTTCGGCGATCGATCCCTACGGGCTGAAGCTTCTCAACCTTTTCCCGGAGCCCAATCTTCCAGGAGAGCTGAATAACTATGCGCGAACCGGCGCGCTGCTTGACGATGACGACACCATCGATGCCCGTGTGGACTGGAACGCCAGCGAAAAAGATCTGGTCTTCTTTCGTTACACCGGATCCTCGCGGAATCTCATTGTGCCGGGTAACTACGCCGGATTGGCGGACGGCACCGACACTTCCGCCTGGGGCAACTCTACTCTCAAGTCCTACAACGCGGCGATCGGCTGGACTCGCGTGTTCACGCCCAGTTTGGTAGACGAACTGCGCCTGGGGTTTTCCCGGAATACGGCGATCGACGTCCAGCTCCCCTTCAATCTTGCGCCGGCCGGCCAATACGTTCCGGGCATTCCGGACATTCCGTCCACAGGCGGTGGATTGCCGGCCATTACATTTGCAAACTATACCTTCTTGGGTTCGCCGGACTATCTGCCGAAGCAACAGAACCCGCAGGAGTATCAACTCGTCAACACGCTCTCCTGGAGCCATGGCGCCCACACCACCAAGTTCGGTGCCGACGTCATCGCGCCCATGCGCAACATCTTCCAGGACGAAGCTGACGTCCATGGAGATTTGCAATTCAGCGGCCAATACACCGGCTTGCCCTATGCCGACGCTCTTGTCGGTTATGTTCAAGGCGCTACTCTATCGAGTAACTACATCGTAGACCAGCGCATCCAGATGTACTCGGGTTTTGTTCAGGATGATTGGAAAGTCACTTCGAAGCTCACCTTGAGTCTCGGTCTTCGCTACGACTTTGCAACCCCGCAGTATACCGGCAACAACAAGCTCGAAAATTTCAATACAGCCGGCGGCGGTTCACTCGAATTTGCCACCTCTGGATCCTTGGCCGACCGCTCGCTTGTTCAAATAAACAAGACTAACTTTGCGCCGCGCCTTGGGCTCGCCTATTCTCCTTGGGGCAAAACCGTTATCCGCGCCGGTTACGGTATTTACTATCTCCTGCTTGAACGGTTCGGCAGCGAAGACCAGCTCGCGCTTAATCCTCCCAACCTTGTGCAGACGACTGCGTCCATGCCGATCACTTCCAAAGAGCCGGTGTTCCTGCTGCAGAAGGGGTTTCCAGCTAGTTGGCTGAATCCAGCCGATATCAATTACAGACTGACACATATTCACGCCATCCCACCTAACTCGGATACTCCTTATGTCCAGGAGTGGAGCTTCGGTATCCAGCAGGACCTGGGCGCACAGACGGTGCTGAGCGTGGATTACGTCGGATCCAAATCCACTCATCTCGACTACCTCACCGACCTCAATCAGCTCATCAACGGCGCCGAACCCTATCCAAAATTCGGTTACCTGGAGTCGCAATTCGCGGAAGGCAATGCCAGTTATAACGGACTGGTGACGTCTCTCAAGCGACGCTTCAGCATGGGCCTCTCTTTCATCGTGGCTTACACGTGGTCTAAGAGCATCGACGACACGCCTGAGGAACTGGAAAATAACTCCGGCGGATCCCAAGACGGCTACAATCAGGAGGCTTGGCGTGGGCCCAGCGATTTCGATTATCCCCAGCGGGTTGTTGCCAGCTATGTATTAGAGCTCCCTTTCGGTAAAGGTAAGCCGTGGATCACTAGCCGCGTCGGCTCCCTCATTCTGGGCGGGTGGCGCACTTCAGGAATCTACACTTTCGCCAGCGGACGGCCTTTCACCGTGGATTCTGGAAGTTCCTATTCGACGGCCATCGATTACTATGGCGCGGCTACCGCAGTCCCGAACGTAATCGGCACGCCCGAAATCATCGGCAACGTGAACTGTTGGTTCTATGCATCCAACAATAAAGCTTGCACTGCCATCGCGCCCCATGGCACGAACGCATTCGCGGAGCAGCGGCTTGGCCAATTCGGTAACGCCGGGCGCAACATCCTGCGCGGACCGCATACCAACGTCTTTGACTTCGCCCTCATGCGCGACTTCTTGATTGTCGAACGCGCTTCGCTGGAGGCGCGTTGGGAGGTGTTTAACCTCGCCAACACACCTCAATTCGGACAGCCGAATAATAATTTGAGCTCGGGCGCGGTTGGAAGCATCACGACTCTAGCCAGCGATGCCCGGATCATGCAGTTCGCACTGCGCTTGTCCTTCTGAAGCGGGTACACGGCCTGAAGCGGGTACACGTCCAATCCTCCTCCTGCAAGAATAGCTACTCTTTGCGGGCTGCTCAGTGACTGGAGATGGTGCAGGTTGGTGTTCGCGTTCAATACGCCCCGGGGGCCGGGCTCGATCCAGCCCTGCGAGTACTGGTTCTGAGAGCTCGTGGAATCAATTCCGATGATCTCGTGAAGCTCGCCCGTGCACACAGCCTGCACACAAATCCCAATTGGTCTCGCTTCAAGCATTCTCCGAGTGCTGGACGACTCTCCCTAAGCGGAACGGCAGACGGCGCCATCGTCGGATTTGAATCGCGCCTGCGCGACATTAAGCCACTTCATCTGACCCGCGAATGGAACCGACTCCTGGAAAGTGGTGGCCACCACCGCGCAAGCCGCTTGCCTCGTCCCCTCTCAAAGAAGACTGTCAAGAACATCGCCGGAGTGATCTCCAGCGCGTTCAAGCAGGCGATCAAGTGGGGTTCGGTAGACGCTAACCCGGTGGCGGCGAGCGAGCCGCCTGTGCCAAAGAAGCGGCGAGGAATGGCGCTTACACCAGCGCAGCAACAGGCCTTAATCGCTGCGGCAACGGAGCCGTGGTTCTTGGGAGCGCTCCTGGAGTTGTGTGCTGCGACCGGGGCCCGGCGCGGCGAGATATTGGCACTACGTTGGTCGGACATCAGCGAAGGGCGCGTCCTGATCACGCGCTCCCTGACGCAGACCAGGGTAGGCGTGCAGTTTAAACACACCAAGACCGAGGACAGCCTGCGACCCGTTACTCTTCCACGGTCGGCTATCCAGGCACTCGAAGTACATCGCCGCCGCCAGGACAAATTCCGTCACCAGTTCGGTGCAGATTACGCCCCCGTTGATCTGATCTTTGCGAGCCCCGAAGGATCGCCCGTCAAGCCTGATTCCGTCTCCGCGTCGGTGTCTGCACTTTGCCGGCGGCTTAAGTTGCCGAAGGGAGTCAGTCTCCACACCTTGCGCCACACGCACGGATCCCACCTGATCGCGGCCGGCATGGAGATCACTGCTGTGTCGGCACGGTTAGGGCACTCCTCGCCTCGCGTGACCCAGGACATTTACGCGCACGCGATCCGCGGCCGGGACGACGAGGCCGCGTTGAAGTGGGAGCAGTTCCAAAAGCAGAACACACCCGTCGCCGACACCGGAGTTGTTCAATGAATTTCTGTGGAGCGTCCGTGGTGGCAGCGCGTGGCAGCGCAAAGTCTGTAAGTTATAGAGGAATTGGTAGCGCTAACGGGAATCGAACCCGTATTTAAGCCTTGAGAGGGCTCCGTCCTAACCGTTAGACGATAGCGCCACGTTCAAACTGATCCATTATACCTCTCCACCGCCGTTCCCTTCGACCCTGTTACACTGGAGATTCGCGCGGCCCGCTCGCCGAACGCGTCCGAATTCAAGGGAAGGTAAACGACCCCATGATTTACGCAACACAGCTGCGTCCCGGTATGGTGATCAAGTTCAACAACGAACTCTATTCCATCTCCAAAACGATGCACCGCACCCCCGGTAACCTTCGCGGCTTTGTCCAGGTCAAGATGCGCAGCTTGCGCAGCGGCTCCACCACCGAGCACCGCTTCTCTTCGGAAGACCGTGTCGACAAAGCCGCGCTCGAAGAACACGAAATGGAGTATCTATACGACGACGGCGAATACTACTACTTCATGAACACCGAGAATTTCGAGCAGATGCACCTGACTCGCGACATTTTGGGCGACGCCATCGAGTATCTGATCCCGCAGCTCAAAGTCAACATCGAATTTTACGAAGGCAAGCCGATGAGCGTCGAGCTGCCGCCCACCGTCGATCTCACCGTCGTCGAAACCGAACCGGGACTCAAGGGCGCCTCGGTCTCCGACGTCACCAAGCCGGCGAAGCTCGAAACCGGGCTGGTCGTGCAGGTACCACCGTTCATCAACGAAGGCGAAAAGGTCCGCATCAGCACCGCCGAAGGCGTTTACCTGGAACGCGCATAGCCGGCCGGAAGTAGAGGAAACTTCAGCCACGAGGCCTTGCCCCGGCCGTGCTATACTGATTTGCAGTTTGATCGTCTCGCCCACGCCTGGACCGCAACGTATTTTGCCCCTTGCAAAGCCCGCCGTCAAATCTATTTGTCAGTTGTGAAGGAAAGTGTTCATGAAGAAAGTGTTTGTAGGGAATTTGGATTTCGGCGCTACCGAAGAAGCCATTCGCAGCGCATTCGAGCAATACGGCGCCGTCGAGCGCGTCAGTTTAATCACGGACCGGGACACGGGCCGCTCGCGAGGTTTTGCCTTCGTTGAAATGAGCGATTCGCAGGAAGCCGATCAAGCCATCGCCGGTCTGAACGGCACCAATCTTGGCGGACGCGCCATCAACGTCAACGAAGCCCGGCCCAAAACGGATTTCCGTCCGCGCGGGGGCGGGGGCGAGCGTCGCGAACGCCGCTGGTAACAGTTAGCGGCGAATCAAACGATCTCTCGATAGCTGATCCGCGCCAAGAGCCGGCCGGCTATCGTTCGGAGGATGCGGCGCTATCAGAGGAGAGCGGCGCGTCAACAGATCATTCCGGGCTCTTAGGCCTGCAATGATCGGCAACAACAAAGCAACAAGGAGAATATGTGAAAGAAACAGGTACAGTGAAGTGGTTTAACGCCGGAAAAGGCTTTGGATTTATCCAGCGCGAGAACGGCGAAGATGTCTTCGTGCATTTTAGCGCCATCGAGGCAAGCGGGTATCGCACACTCGACGAAGGCGCGCGCGTGCAGTTCGTCGTGAAGCGGGGCCCCAAAGGCCTGCAGGCCGAACAAGTCAGCCTCGCCTAAAACGAGCGCTCCATAGAAGCGCAACCACCTGAAAAACGGCCGCGTCGCAGAGGACCGGCCGTTTTGCTGTTTTTAGGGTCACTTTTTCAGGATCAATCGCAGCGCAACGCGATGATCGGATCCACTCGAACCGCGCGCCGCGCCGGAATCGCACAGCCCAATAATCCCGCCAGAATGAGCGCCAGCGCGGCACCAGCCAAACTCAACGGATCGCCCGGCGCCACGCCCACCAGTGCCGCCCGCAGCACAAACGTCAGCGCCGCCCCCAGTGGAAGGCCGATCGCAAGCCCGATCGCCAGGCGCCGGAAGCCTTGCGCGAAAACCAATCGAACGATGTCGCGCGTCGTTCCGCCCACCGCCATCCGGACGCCAATCTCGCGGGTCCGTTGGCTCACCGAACTCGCCACTACCGCGTAGAGCCCCACGCAAGCCATCACCAGCGCGATGCCGGCAAAAATGGTGAGCAGAAGCGCGAGAGCACCCGCGTTGAGCCGATTCACGTTGACGCGATGCTCCAAAGTCGCCGCGTCATACACCGCCAGATCCCGATCCAGGCTCTGCACCTCACGCCGGAACCCTTCGGCGAGTGACAGGGGCGGCACCGTAGTGCGCGCCACCAGATACATCCCCCGCGGCGGACCCATCGCATAGGGAAGATAAATGAGCGGAGTCGATTCCAACGGCTGATTCGGATTCTGTTTGATATCTGGAACGAGCCCCACCACGGTCAGCAGCGCCTGCGGCGTCGCGCCGCGTATCAATCGAAGACGTTTGCCGATGGGATCCTCGCCCGGCCAAGCCTTGGCCGCGAACGTTTCATTCACAATGACCGCAGGCGCGCCGCCGATTCCATCGGACTCCGTAAACACCCGGCCGCGCCGCGCGCGCACCTGCATCACACGGAAGTAATCGGCCCCCGCCACGACACTTCCCGTTAGCGGCTGCTCGCGCGGATCGGCCGCTGGGCGGCCATCGAGTTCGTACGAAAAATAGCCGGTGAATTGGCTCGGCATGGCGGAGGCGAGCGATACGCTCTCCACTCCCGGCAAGGACTCCAGCTTTGCTTTCAGCCGGCGATGGAAGGAAATCTCGTCTTCCGGCATCGGGTACTTGGTTTCCGGAAGGTTGATCTGCATGGTGAGTACATTCGCGAAGTTGACGCCGACGGGCACGTTATACGTATTGATTGCGCTGCGGATCATGAGCCCCGCGCCGCTCAACAGCACGAGGCATAGGACCATTTCGAAGATTACTAGCGCGCTCGCCAGGCGTTGGGCGTGCTTGCCACCGGCCGCTCCGTGGCCTCCGTCCTTGACCGCGCTGTTCACATCCACTTTGGAGAGACGCAGCGCCGGCGCCAGGCCGAACAGGATACCGGATCCCATCGAAATCGCCGCCAGGTAGACAAAGGCGTGCACATTCATCGAGAAATCGACCCAGGAGGCCCGGTCCGATGAGTACGTCGCGGTGTCGAACCAGCGCAAGGTTGCCAGCGCCACCAGCCATCCGAAAATTCCGGCCACGCTTGCTAACAGAACGCTCTCGATCAAAAGCTGCCGCACGATGCGCGCGCGTCCGGCTCCGATGGCGATGCGCACGGAAATCTCCCGCGCCCGTGCCGCCGCCCGCGCCAGCAGCAAATTCGCCACGTCCGCGCAGGCGATCAACAAAACGAATCCGACAGCACACAGTATGATGAGCACGATGTGGCGGCCACCATAAAGTCCGATGATCTCGAGGAACGGCCTTAGGTCGACCAGCAGTCCCTGGTAGGAATCCGGTGCTTTGGTTTCCAAGCGGCGCGCCACGGTGTCCATTTCGGCGCGAGCGGTCTGAAGTTTTACGCCATCGGCGAGCCGCCCGAATAGCATCAGGTTGGGAGTGGCATGGCCGCTTCGTAGATCGGGCACGAGCGGCGTCCAAAGATCTGTATCCTCGGGAAACCGCATCTTGGCGGGCATGACACCGATCACCGAGCGCGGCACTTCGTCTACGCGAATCACGCGTCCGAGGATCAAAGGATCCCGGCCATAACGGTCCTGCCATACGTGATACGCCAGCATCACGACGGGCGTCGCGCCCGGGCGCTCGTCATCGGGGGTGAACGCGCGGCCGAGCACGGGCCCGGTGCCCGCAATCTCGAAACCGTTCGCCGACATCTCGACATTTCTAAAGCGTTCGGGCAACCCCGTCGAATCGCTCACGTTGACGGACATCATGCGGTAAGCGGCTAGCGATGAAACGGACTTGATTTCCGAGCGCAGGTCCAGAAAAACGGAAAACGAATGGCCGAAGGGATTGCGGCGCGATGCGTCGGTGGCGGTCACCACTACCATGCGGTCGAGATGCTGCGCCCCAAAGTCGAAATTGTATGCGCTGCTGACGATGGTATAGATCGTTGTGTTAGCGCCGATGCCCAGCGCGAGCGCGGTGACGGCGGTTGCCGTGAACCCGGGATTCGCGACCAGCGTGCGAGCGCCATAGCGAATATCGCGCCAAAGCGCCTCGATCCAAGTGAAGGCCCACAGCTCGCGGCAGGCTTCCTTCAGCGCGGTGGCATTGCCGAACGGACGCGGCGATTCTCCCTCAGCCTTGATCTCCTCGGCCTGCATCTCGCGATGGAATCGCAGTTCGTCTTCGAGATCGCGATCCAGTTGCCGGCGGCGCCAAAGGGCGCGCCAGCGTTTCAGAAAACTCCTCATGCCGTCTCCATTACTTGCGCGATGGCCCGCGCCAGCCGTCCCCAATTGTCCGCTTCCTTGACCAGTTCCTTCCGGCCCCGCGCCGTCAGCCGATAAAACTTGGCGCGGCGGTTGTTCGCCGATATGCCCCACTCGGCATCGATCCAACCGTCCAATTCCAGACGATGCAGCGCCGGATAAAGCGAACCTTCCTCCACCCGCAGCACCTCCTCCGACGCCTGCCGGATGCTTTGCGCGATCCCGTAGCCGTGCTGCGGACCGCGCGTGAGCGTTTTCAGGATCAGCATGTCCAGGGTGCCCTGGACCAATTCACCCTGTTCGGGCTTCTTCGTTCCCATAGACGCTTGATAGCAGAGACGCTTGATAGGAGTATGCGCGCAACCTTCGCCGGTGTCAAGCTGGAATTTGAACCACGTCTCCCTATCGCTTCTAGCCGCGGTTCCTCTGCTAGCCTTCGGGCAAGCTGGCCGGTTTCAACTCGAGCAGAGCAAGGACGATTTCGGAATGCGCTCGCACGGCATCGAAGAAATGCTCCCCTCCAGCGGCACAAAGCTTTATCCGCTGCCCCAAAGCACCTACGACCAATATAAGCGCTTGCGGCCCAACGAGCAGCGAACCAATTCGATCGCGGCCGCTACCTACTCGCGCCAGGAAGTGATCGGCCCGCACCAGATCGAAGGAGACAGGATCTGGTTCGGCAACAACTACTACGATGGCGAAGGCGATACCGGCGTCGGCGCGTTCGGCTATTTCGATACTTCCACGCGCCAATACACGCTGTTCTCGCCGCCCGAGGTCGCGCCCTGGGAAGTAAGCGCGATTTTCGTGGAACCGGACTCCGTCTGGCTGGGCCTCGACCGCTTCATTGAAGATATCTCGACGGAGCCCGGCGGCCTGGTTCGCTGGGATCGAAACACGCATGCCGCGCGCTTTTATCCCTTGGAATTCGCGATCACGAAGATCCAGCGCCAGGGTGAGGCGCTGGATCTGGACACGCGTTACGGTCACGCGCTGTTTCAGGACGGCAATGTCCGCCGTTATCTCAGCAATGGAATCCCGGTGGCGACATTTCCCCCGCCTCCGACGCACTACTAGCGCGCCGGTTGTCGAACGCCGGGTCTATGGCAGCGTGAAGACGTGCAGCGTCATGCCCGCAACAATGGCCACGTACTGCTTGCCGTTCTTGCCTTCGTAGGTCATCGGATCGGCGTTCCCGCTGGAATCCAGCTTCGCTCGCCACAGCTCCTTGCCGGTCTTGGAATCGAGCGCGCGGAAATAATCGTCGTTCACGATGCCCGCGAATACCAGGCCGCCCGCGGTCGCCGTCGGTCCCGCGAATCCTCCGGCCCTCCCCGTGTTCTGCCGCTCGGGCCCCAACGCCTCGGTAACTCCGAACGGAATCCGCCAAGCGAACTCGCCGGTATTGGCATTCACTGCGGTCATATGACCCCACGGTGGTTTCTGGCAAGGCCAAGTGCCGGCGGCGCGATCGCCCGGCTTAACCGGCGCGCTGAAAGTATGAAACGGCCCCGGCGGATTGTCCACGGCCGACCGCGTATATTCCAGCTTCGAGCCCTGCTCGTCGAAAGAATATTCGACACCCGGACGTTTCTTCTCCGTCCAGCCCACCTGCCCTTGGTCCTGCGTGTAAACGAAAATGTACCCGTCTTTCGGATCCACGGCCATGCCGCCCCAATTGGTGCCGCCGGTGGCGCCCGGGAAAATGATGCTCGACTTCGGCGGCTTGCCTTCTTCGTGATACAAAAACGGCGTGAACGGACCCGCGTTGTAAAATCCGCCGCTTCTCTCCACCAGCTCCTTGCAAGCGGCGGCGTGTTCGGGCGTGGTGTCCGCGGCCGTCACCAGATCCTCAGGTTTGTAGTCCATGCGCGCCAGCGGCGGCGGCTTCATGGGGAACGGCTGCGTGGGCGAATACCATTCGCCCGGCACATCACCCGCCGCAACTTTGCGTTCTTCCACGCCGAACACCGGTTTTCCAGTCTCGCGATTCAAGATGAACATCCATCCCGTTTTGCCGATGTCGGCGATCGCGGGGATCTTCTTGCCGTTAACATTGATGTCTAAAAGCACGGCCGCGGGTGGATTATCGTAATCCCACAAATCGTGGTGGACCGTCTGGAAATACCACTTCATCTTTCCGGTCTCGGCATCCACCGCGACCAGGCTGTTGCCGAAAAGATTCGCGCCTGGCCGGTCGCCCCCGTAGTAGTTGGAAGCCGGCCCGTCGATGGTCATATAAAGGATGCCGCGCTGCGCGTCGGCCGTCATAGGCCAGGCCCAGACGTTGGTTCCGGAACGGTCCTTCCAGCCGTCATTCAGCCAGGTCTCATGGCCCACTTCGCCCGGTCCCGGCACGGTGTGAAAGGTCCACAGCTTCGCCCCGGTGCGAACATCATAAGCACGCGTATCGCCAGGCGGGCCGACGGGAACCTCGAGAACCGCCGCACCGACGGTAACCACGTTGCGAAACACCGTGGGCACGCCGTTATAGCCGATCACCATATCGACCATGCCTTCTTTGCCGAATCCCGGATCAAGCTTGCCGGTGTTGGCGTTCAGCGCGATCAAGTTGCGTCCGGCGGTAAACAGAATGCGGGGCGGGTTCTCCTTGTCGCCGGGCCAATAGGCCACGCCGCGCGTGGATGGCCGCGCGCCGCTGACCGTGTAGCTCCACACCTCCTTGCCGGTCGACGAATCCAGCGCCACAACGCGCTCCGACGCGGTAATGTACATCAGGCCGTTCACCACAAGCGGCGTCTCTTCCGACCCTCCGCCGCCGAATCGGGGCGGCGCCGGCGTGCCGCTGCGCAACGAATAGGTCCAGGCCGCCTGGAGATTCGCCACGTTGTTCGCGTTGATCTGCGTGAGGGGCGAATAGCGGGTGCTGGCCGGGTCGTGGTCGTAGGAAGGCCAGTCCGTCGCGGCCGGCTTCACCGGCCCCGTTTTGTTGTCGGCCGCGCTCACCCCCGCCGCGGAGCATACCAGCAACGCGCACCCGGCGAGAATCGTGCTTGGTAAAATTATTCGCATGCCGTTACGCATGCTATCACGTGGCGAATCGGCTTGCATGCCGCTGTGATAGGGTGTATAGGAAATGCGTTTTACCTTTACCCTGGCAACCGGCCTGGGCATCGCCGGCCTCCTGATGTCCGCCTGTCTTTGTTTACAGGCGCAGGGCCTGCCGGCCCAAGAACAAACTAATCACGACCAGAATAGTCAGGACCCCAGCGCCGGCGAACCTCAGCTTCACGATTCGCCCGTCAAGGGGTTGCCACCGCGAGTGGCCGCCACCGAGTACCAGGCGCACGCGCAGGCGGGGGACATCATGATCGGCGCGGAGTTCGATGCGCACTCCATTCCTACCGCCGATCACATCTATTCGTCGGAGGATTACATCGTCGTCGAAGCGGGATTCTTCGGACCGGCCGGCGCACACTTGATGCTTTCGCGCGACGATTTTACGCTGCGCATCACGGGCAGAAAGACGCCGCTTCCGAGCGAGCCTTTCGAGGTGGTAATGCATTCGCTGAAAGATCCGGAATGGCAACCGCCGAAAACCGACGACGACTCCAAATCCAAGAACGGCCTGACCACGGGCGGGACAGGCAACGACAATATCACCAACCCGGCCCCTCCGCCGCTGCCTCCGAAAATGCCGTTTCCGCTCAAACGCGCGATGGAACTGACGGTAAAGACATCGATGATGGAGCAGGGAGACCGTCCTCTGCCCCAAGCCGGCCTCCTGTTTTTCCGCTACGGCGGTAAGGCCGAGAATATTCGCGGGCTGGAGTTGGACTATAGCGGCGCCGCCGGTAAGGCTACCCTCGAGCTGCTGCCGTAACGCCAGAATCTTGTATTAAAATCCTGCCCGGTGTCGATCGCCTTTACTTAGTCGGACCTTCCAGCATCCCGGCGGCGCGGCATTTGACCCGGCCTCCCGCCACGGCGTATTTTGGGAGGCGCCATGCCTCGCACTTGCTTCGCCGCAATCCTCCTTTTAGCTCCATCGGTGCTTCTCGCTCAGTGGGAGTCCTACCCCACTCCCGGCGTGCCCAGGACCACAGATGGGAAACCGAACATGACCGCGCCTACGCCTCGCACCGCGGACGGCAAGCCGGATCTCACCGGCATCTGGCAGAACGACCGCACGGTGGGCGGGACCGTGGCTGCGCGCTCCAGCGCCAACCCGCCCCAATCGAACGACGCGCTGCTGACCTTCGCGCGTCGCAGTCCGTTCTGGAACCTCGGCTCACAGTTCCCCGACGGCCTCCCGTTCACGCCTTGGGGCAAGAAGATTCACGACGAACGCATGACGTCCAACAGCATTGATAATCCCGATGCGCACTGCCTTCCCATGGGCATCATGCAGTTTCACAATCACGGCGAACCGCGCAAGATGATCCAGACTCCGCAAGAGATCGTGATTTTGTATGAAGCCAACGCCGGCCAGCGACAGATCTATACCGACGGGCGTCCCCTGCCTTCGAAAGATGCCGATCCCTGGTGGTACGGCTATTCGATCGGACATTGGGAAGGCGACACTTTGGTGGTGGAAACTGCGGGGTTCCGCGATATGGGATGGCTGGACGTGGAAGGCAGCCCGCTGAGCGACCAAGCCCACATCACTGAACGCTATCGCCGCCCCGATTTCGGCCACTTGGCGATCGAAGTCACCATCAACGATCCGAAAGCCTACACCAAGCCATTCACGGTCGCGGTGCACCAGCACATTATGGTCGACACCGATTTAATCGAGTTCGTTTGCCAGGAAAACGAAAAGGACGCGCCGCATCTGATCGCAAAATAGCGCGGTGATGAACAATCCAACGGGAGAAGCATCGCCCACGCGCTCGCCGTCTTGACATTGGTGACCCTCCGGCGCTAATTATATTCCCCCTTCCCCCAGCCGCTTCCGACCGCGCGACCACGGCAACCAATCTACGTC
>JASIGB010000010.1:0-5397 GCA_030045355.1 Bryobacteraceae bacterium | reverse complement strand
GCTACCAACACCCGGCCTTCTTCCATCGCCTCGGGGCCGATTCCGGCCCCAATGGGATAAAGCGCCTTTTGAAAGACCGGACGGGAGACGCCGGCCGGCGCTTGAAATCGCACCCCAATCAAATGCCAGAGTGATTGTTTGGAAGGCAGCCGGAAGTCGACGTGAATTTGCGTGACAGTTTTCATCCGCGGGTCCGGATTGACTGCCGGCCGGAATGACCACTGCTTGACGGCCTCGATGGCTTCCTCATCCAAGCCGAGCCCGACGGATTCGGCCACATGCAGGTCCTGCGCAAGCCCGGACTCATCGATTTCGGCAGCCAACACAACAGTGCCTTCCAGTTCCGCGATGCGCGCTTCATCGGTATATTCCGGTTCTGTTTTCTGGATTGGATCGCCGATGTCGCCCAGCAGCACATGCGGCGGCGGTGGAACGTAATTGCCTTGCAGGGTCTTTTGCAAATAGTTGTTGGCCTCGTCGAGCGCGCCGAAGGTGTTGTCACCGGTCTTCTGCGCCTGCTGGTATTCGGTCACCGCGCGATCCTGTTGACCGGTGGAATCGAAAATCCGACCAAGCTGGATGTGCGACCAAACTTCAGTCCACGGCGGCTGCAGATCGCCGTTTAATGCCTCGCGAAACTCGTTGGCGGCCGTTTGAAAATTGTTCTGCGACAGAGCGGTCTCTCCCTGCCGGTAGTGCGCGAGGGAGCCTCCGTATCTGGCTTCCGGACGGCGGTGCGCCGGACGCGGGGGATCGTCCTGGCTGACACCTGAAGTCAGGGGCACGCACAACAATCCCGCTGCACTCAGCGCTCTCATCCAGCCCGGCATAGTCCTCCGCCGATTTGGACACCGGGGCGCAAGCCCCGGTTCCCGCGCTAAACACTAAATCGACCGGCTCGCGGTCGCGCTCTTACGACGCTTTGCTGATCTTCTTCACCGTGATCGTGTCGCCGTCAATCGTGCCGGTCACTTTCACGTTGTCGCCCGCGTACTTCGCCAGGCCAGGATTGTCTTGGTTGGCGATACTGTACACTTTATCGCCTACCACAACGACATACTTCGCGCCCTTCTTCACGCAGCCCGTCGTGCACGCCTTGGCGGGCTTACTGCCATGGCTCGCGCCGCACATGCTGTCGCTGATCGTGCCGGTCCAGCTTTGATCGGCGCCCAGAAGACCTATGGCGCCAAATGCCAACGCTGCGGCCAAAGACAAGGTAAGTTTCATCGCGAACCTCCTTGTGTATTATCCTCCATCCCAAAGCGCCCCGGACAGGACTCATTGACATGCCGCCCACATTAGTCCTACACTGTTTGGGTAATGGGGTTTGAGTAATGGCAAAGCCCGAGTCGCTGGGACAATTCGAGCAGCTCGTTCTCACCGCCATTCTCGCACGCCGCGACGACGCCTACGGCGTATCCATCCATGCCAAGGTACAGGAACTCGCTCATCCCAAGGCGGTCTCGCTCGGCGCGGTCTATGTGACGCTCGACCGCTTGGAAGACAAGGGCCTGATTTCGTCCTGGCTTTCCGACCCCACGCCCGAGCGCGGCGGACGCGCCAAGCGTTGTTACCGTCTGGAAGCGGTGGGCGAACGTGCGCTGGCCGAATCCGCCGTAACAGCCAAACGCATGTGGGATGGCATCACGGAGGTGTGGGGCAAGGACTGGGTTAGGCAAGGGGGGAAACGATGGGCGACGGATTGAACGAACGGGGCCCGCTAGAGAAGCTCATCGCGCCGCTGATTCCCCGCGCCTGCCGCGAGGAGGTGCTGGGCGATCTCCACGAGTGCAGTGCGACACCGGGCAACTATGTTCTCCAAGCTCTCCGGACCGTGCCGCTGGTGATTGCCAGCCGAATCCGGCGGACCTGGGAGCCGATGTTATTTGCGATTCAGGCTGCTGTCTTATATTTTTCGTTCTACGCGGCGGCGTCGCGAACAATGCCCTGGTTTACCGAGGATCTTTTCGGTCTGCTCTCCCTGGCGATTCCCTGTGCAGCGGCGCTGGCGGCATTGGTCATCGAAGAAGCATACGCTGCGCCGAACCGGACGGCGGCGGAGCGATGGGGACTACCTGCCGCAGTCGCAATTGTCGCCGCGTTCGCATCGCAAGCAGCGCTGCTGGCGTTTCGATCCAGCTTCGCTTTGCCCCTCATAATCACCTTTCGTGGAGCGGCGGCCGGATTAACGTGGATGCTTCTGATTCGGGCGGTAATTCCGCCACCGTCCCGATCCCGCCGGGGGCAAGCCTGACGGATCAGGCAAGCTAGCTATCGTAGGTTTCGAATTCCAATTGATCGCCGGCGGCCGTCTTCGTCGCCTGGGCGGTCCCGCTCGGGAGTTCCAGAACCGAATGTGCCCACAAACATGCCGACATCCTCCAGCGCGGCATCGCGGCGCGGATCTTGACCACCTTACGCCGCTTATCCAGGAACAAAACGTCGATGGGAAATTTCATGCCCACCGTATGAACGCCTTCGCACGGCGTGATCCACAGGCCTTCGCCCGGTTCCAGCCGTTCATGCTTCAACAAGCCCGTTTTCCGCGTCTTGCTGGTATCGGCGATTAGGGCGCGATCCGCCAGTGTCGCCTCGCGGGATGGATTGTGTACGCGCAGCCGCCGCATGAGTGGTTCGGTCCCATCCAAATGATCGGCTAGCAGAGGCCGCGGCTTTATCCGTTACTTCGTCCCGCCGGTTTCCCACCCCGTTTTGGAGTTGTACGGCATGGTGAAGCCCATGGCCTCAATCTGGTGAATCTTGCCGTCATAGATCTTGAAAATGTGCGCGGCTGGCAGGTCGAACGGCTTGAAATTCATATCGATTTTCTCGAGGCCCGGCACGCCCACGATTTTGACGTACTTCTGCTCCATCGGCTGCCGGAATTGGGATAGCCCGAATGCCAGGCCCATTTCCCGATCGGCGATCCAGATCCGCCGCGGCTCGATGCGGGTAATGTAGTCGAACGTGTGGGTCTTGAGCTGCGCCTCGCAACCCATGGCGCCCGTGGTTCCGATCCCCGGGGTCTTCGACGGCGGATTGCCCGTGGTCTGCATGCCGTTCTCGTGTCGCAGGCAATCGCCGGCGAAAGGAGCGTTGTTGGCGTCGGCGGTCACCAGCGCGGTGTAATACGAATCGGCGATCTTCAACATTTGCGCGCGCGGCGTCCGGTCGGCCTTAGGCACCATTTCCAGGAACGCCGGCCGGGGTGTTTCCAGGTTCGCGAGCGACCGGGGCATGAACCCGCGTGCCACCAGATGCTCGGCCTCCACGATCTTGCCGTCTTTCAGCTTCAAGCGCAGTCCCAACTGGATCGGTTTGTCGCCTTCCTTCAACATGCCCATGAATCCCACCTGCTCGGCGACAGGATCGGGAACATAGATCTTGAACGTGGTCGGGCCTTCCGTCACTGTCTTTCACAGCCCCTCGCCCGGCTTCATCGGGACCGTGTTCTCGACGAACTTCACGTCGGCCGCGAAAGCTACGCGCGAGGGATCGTGCGCCACCATCGCGGCAATGTAGTCGTCCACGGTTTTATCGAGACAGGCGCGGTCGCACTTGGCCGCGCTTGCGGCGCTGGTCATTGCCAACATGCTGACGCACAGAATGGTCATGCTTTTGAGAAATGTTTTCATTTGGAGAGTGATCCCTAAATCGTAGCCAGTATATCCCTCCGGTCTCCCTTTCGGGACAATCTCGAGGCGGTTGGCGTCTAAACTCAACAGGACGCTCGAACTGTGCGAATACTACGGATCATCGGTTGGCTTATCGTCCTGGATGGCGTGCTGCTGGGCACGCTTGTGATTGCTGTGGTCGGAGGGACCGCGGTGGGCGAAGTAACCTACACTGCCGCTGTCATTGGCATTATTGCGGGCTTGATCTCAATCATTGCCAGCCTCACGGCCATGCACAACCCCCGAGCGGCAGCACGAATGAACTTGTGCGCGGCTCCACTTGCGCCTTTGCTAGTGATCGCGTTTTCTTGGGAGTTCGGAGGCTTCTTAGAATCGGTCGCAGTTGTTTCAGGAGCCATCATACTACCTGCCTGTTTTTGGTACATCGCGGGACGGCGAAGCTGGCCACTGCCGCTTTCGAGTTCCTTCTTCTCCCGTCATCGCGCCGCTGCGATCGTCTCAGGTGCCGGAATATGCTTTGTCTCGCTAGCGGCTGCGTTTGTATGGTCGCTGAGTTTGCCCTGGTGGCCTCCGATTTACGACTGTAGCGGGGGCCCCACCCTTGACGAGCAGGGTCACCCTTTCGGAATCGATTTCACGGCAAAGATCTTCTTCATCGGCCCCAGGACCTTTCATGGCAACTCGCTCTGGGCAATTGCGCGCGTCGAGGAACGGTTTTCTCCTTCGTCTGAGTCGCCATCGAGCATCGTCATTCTTCGCAGTCTCTTCAGACCATCAGACCTATCGGATGAATACTTCATCGAAGGCTCACGAAGCGGCTTACTGACTCGTTTTCTCCCCGTCATAGAGCGCCAGCCCTGCGCCCGCAGCGGGACCCGCGAACGGGCTGCGGTCGCCCTCCGAATCTTGCGCGATGGACCACCCAAAACCGGCGTGCGCCTCATTGGCCGCGTCTATAATGACCTGGCCCACGATCAGCCCGTTGCTGGAGTCCCGGTTTCGATCGAGGGACCATCTAATACGACTGTTTCCACAGATGCGGAAGGCATTTACGACGTGTCCGGCCTGCCTCCCGGCCATTATAGAGTTCAGTTGGCAAAACGGCGCTCAACAGCCGATGAGGCCGATCTAAAAGCCGGGGAGGTGGGAGAATGGTACTTCAACCTTAGATAGGCGCGCCACCGTTCGCGCGCCGTCCATTCGCCTTGCATGCAAGCCATATCAGCGGATATGATGGCGAATCGACAAGGGAGGGAACACTACATGAGGCTTTCCAGTTTGCTGCTTGCGATTCGGGCGCTGGCGCTCACAATAACGATGACGGGCGCGCTCGCGGCCGATTCCATCAATCCCGCCACCAACCCCCAGACCGCGCCCATGGACAAACAGGCGAAGAAGAACTTGGACATGGTGCTCGATTGGTGGCGCGTGGTGATCCAGAACCGCCAGATGGATGAGGCGCCCAAGTACCAGGCCGCCGATTACATCCAACACAACCCGAGCGTCAACACCGGGCGCGACGGCTTCGTCGCCTTTTTCAGTAAACTGCCCAAGCCCAACATCGCCGACCCTTTGAAGCTCGAAAATCAGCCCGTGGTTCGCGGCGCGAAAGGCGATTTCGTGTGGCTGGTCTTTGAATCCGAACAGAAAGATCCGCGCGATCCATCGAAGACTTACCACTCCAACAGTTTCGAGCTGATCCGCATTCAGAACGGCAAGGTGCAGGAGCATTGGGACAGCAACATGAAATTTCCGCACTCCG
>JASIGB010000992.1:0-3828 GCA_030045355.1 Bryobacteraceae bacterium | reverse complement strand
TTCACCGGCAGCGGCGAGGGCAGCACAAAAACCTCCGCGCCCAACTGGCCGTGGAAAATCGTCGGGCGCGTCTCGCCATACAGACCTTGCTCGGCCGAGGCCCAATACAGCCGGATGCGCGCGTGGTCGCGATCGGCGACGCGTGTGAACGCGAGTTCGCCGTTCGACGCTTTCTGCCATGCCTCAAAGGCCCACTCGGCCAACTGTGGATCGTCCGGTTGGCACATGGACGCCGGGTCCGTGCAGGGCTCAACCCAATACGCGTACTTGAGCGGAGCGGCACTCAGGCCGATAGCCAACAAGCCAATGGCCAACAGCCGGCTCATCAACGTTCCGCCAAACGATCTTCTGCCAACGACCTGAGCTTCGCCTCCAGTTGCTCGACGCGTTTGGTGAGATCGTCGATCAACTGGCCTTCGGGGTCGGGCAGCGTGCCGTGTTCCAGGTAATCGCCGGTATCGACGCCCAGTTCGGCGCCTGTCACCGCGCGCCCGCGCACCACGCGTCCCGGAACGCCCACCACCGTGGAATGATCCGGCACCGAGCGAATCACCACCGAGCCCGCGCCGATTTTGGTGTGATCGCCGATCGTAATATTGCCCAGAATCTTCGCGCCCGTGCCGATCACGACGTTGTTGCCGATGGTGGGATGGCGCTTGCCTTTCTCCTTGCCCGTTCCGCCCAGCGTCACGCCCTGGTAGAGCAGCACGTCGTCGCCGATCTCGGTGGTCTCTCCGATCACCACGCCCATGCCGTGATCGATGAAGCAGCGCCGCCCGATGGCCGCGCCCGGATGAATCTCGATGCCGGTGATGGTTCGGTTGAACTGCGAAACGATCCGCGCCAGCAGCGGAAGGCCTCCCGTGTACAGCTTATGCGCCGCGCGATGCAGCAGGATGGCATGAAAGCCGGGATAACAGAAGAAGATCTCCAGCGCGCTCTTGGCGGCTGGATCGCCCCGAAACACTGTATCGATCTGCTCCCGGATGGCCCGAAACATACTGCCTTGTATTGATTATCTCATCGGGCCGAGCGATGCAATCATTTTGTCGAACGCAGCCTGGTTTTGGGCGATGGTTTTGGCCGGTCCCACGAATTTGAAGAAAATCGTGCCCTGCGGCCCTTCCACAATAGCTCCCAGCAGCCGGTATCCTGCAACCGCCGGTCCCGGCTGCGCCGCCGGTCCGCCCATTCCCGTGTAAGCGCCGGAAACATCCAGGGTTGTGACCGGCAAACCGTGCACTGTGCGTTTGGCGATCTTGGCCGCGGCCTTCGAAGACTTGCCATCGGCCTGCAGGAACTGGCCGATCCAACGGTCCACGTTGGCTTCCACGCTGCCGCCTTGCCCCTGGCCGAAGTAGTACACACCGCACTCGGCGCCGGAGGCGACCGTGTACGTCCCCAGGCGCATGGGCCGCCCGGCTTCCGATTTCCAACCTGCCGGAACGGTCCAGTGGACGCCGGCGCCGGAATCGCCAACTAGTGTAACCGCCGAAAGAAGGAATCCGGCCAGTAAACCGCGCATCTGCGATCAGTATGGCACGATACCGGCGCGATGAGTCTTTTTCAACCCCTCGTACGTATGCCAACATGAGTGGACACAGCGGTTCTATTCTCGATGCCGGCAGAAGAAGACAGGAAGGTCCTGGCTCGCGGTCTGCGCCGTCGCGATCCTGAGCTGCTGGACGCGTTGATCGCGCAGTATCAATACCGCCTGTTCCGCTATTTGGTCTATATCAGCGGCAATCGGGAAACCGCGGAGGATTTGTTTCAGGAAACCTGGGTGCGCGTACTCGACCGGGGCCATCAGTACGACGGCAAATCGAAGTTTGAAACGTGGCTGTTCGCGATCGCCCGGCACCTGCTCATCGATTTGCACCGGCGGAAACGGCCGCAGAGTTTAGATGCACTGACGGAATCGGAAGAGAATCCGATGCAGGTTCCCGCCGGCGGTGCTTCGGCCCTGGATCTGGCAGCCGCGCGCGAGGAGCAGGCGGGACTTCTGGAATCCTTGGATCGGCTTCCTGCCATCCTGCGCGAGGTCCTGCTTTTGAGGTTTCAGGAAGATCTGAAGCTGGAAGAAATCGCCGTGGTGCTCGCGGTGCCCATGGGTACGGTGAAATCGCGGCTGTACCGCGGTCTGGAGCAGTTGCGCGATTTGATGGAAGGAGCGAAATCATGACCGGCGAGCCGCATGCCGCCGCTGAACGGTTGATCCTGCAAGAACAGGTGGAGGGAATTTCCGCCGAGGAGCGCGAATGGCTGGACAGCCATCTGGAGCAATGCGGTGACTGCACGCGGGTGGCACAACGCACGTCCGGCGCTCTCCGATCTCTGCGTTCGGTTTCGGTACCCCTTCCCGCTGGCCTTGCCGAGCGCGCTCAGTTGCGCGTGTACCTGCGTGCGGAGGAAGCCCGGGAGCGTACTCGCGAGGCCTGGACCATGTGGGTGGTGTGCGGGATCGCATGGGTGTTGGGAATCCTAACCGCTCCTCTTATTTGGCGGGGATTCGAATGGGCCGGTGGCCTCGCCGGGCTGCCGTCCTTGGTTTGGCAGACGGGATTTGTGGTGTGGTGGACGGCGCCCGCGCTGGTGGCTGCGATTGTGCTGCTCGCCAGATTCGGCGCAGCGCGACAAGGAATGAGGTGAGAGTATGTCTGAGATTGAGAAACAAGTGACGGAATCCATTCGAAACCCGCTGCGACGGAATCGCTTCCGAGGCAGGGAACGGTTTCGGCTCTCCAACGAGATTCGCATCATCCCCAGATGGCTGGTGATGGCCGTAGCGGTGGTAGACGTGATCGCACTGGGCATCGCAGTTAAGATCAACTGGAACGGCGTTGGCGACCATAGTCCTCTGGTCATTGCCGGGGCCGTGGCCGCGGTTTCGATTGCCGTTGCGGCTTACATCTTCCTGGTCGCTTACGTGAACCGCGACGCCAAACGACGGGGCATGAGTCCCACGCTGTGGACGCTGCTGGTCATGTTCCTTCCCGGAGCACCCCTCTCCGGTTGCATCATCTATTTCCTGGTCCGCGAGCCGCTGCCGTTCCATTGCCCGCAATGCGGCACCACAGTACGCACAGACTTTAATTTCTGTCCCCAATGCAAGTGCGACCTTCGGCCGGCGTGTCCGCACTGCGGGCATGAAGTCCGCGAAAGCGATCGCTACTGTCCGAACTGTGCATGGGAATTGGCCGGTCCCGTGCAGCCTTGAGCTAACCGTCGGGACCCGCCCATCGCGATGTGAGCGCTGTGGCATCATGAAAGGCGATGCGGTTTAGTTGGCTTTTCCTCGCAGTGGTTCTCGCGGGATGTTCCTCTGCTTCGTCTTCGAATAAACAGGGCGCGGCCGCGCCCGCGGTGCCGATGCATTTCACCGCGAGCAATACTTCCAATCCCGTCGCCAAGTACCTCGAACTGGTCGGTCTGCGCATTCGCGAGCGCAGCCCCGGGCACCTGGTGATCCAGTTCGGCATCGTGAATCACTCGGAAGCCGACATCGGCGATGTGAAGATGACGGTGAATCTCAGCACCACCGCCGCTAAGCCCGGCGATCCACCGCTGATCAGCTTTCCCGCCACCGTTTCCAAGCTCGGCCCCACCGACTTGAAGGATGTGACCGTGGAACTTCCCACCAAGATGCGCGTGTATGAACTGCCGGATTGGCAATTTTTGAAGGCCAATTTCGAGATCATCGAGCCGAAAGAATTCTGACCCATCCGCACGCCTCACATGTTTCTGTTTGTCTCATCAATTGTGGCGAAACTCATCTCGGGCCGTGCACCGTCTAACGGCAGTGCGACGATTTGCAACAATGGTACGCGG
>JASIGB010000991.1:0-3950 GCA_030045355.1 Bryobacteraceae bacterium | reverse complement strand
GAATTTCTCGCAGCAGAAGCTGCCCATCACCGATCCGTAAATCACCGCGCGGCTGATTTCGCGCGCGTTGACGTGGCCGGCCTTGAGATCGACGCCCTGTTCGGCCAGGTAGCCGATGAAGCCGCCGGCGAAACAGTCGCCCGCGCCGGTGGGATCGAAAACTTCTTCGAGCAAATAGCCGGGAACGATGAAGTGCGAATCGCCGTGGAACAGAATGGCGCCGTATTCGCCGCGCTTGATCACCAGCGTTTTCGGGCCCATGGCCATGATCTTGGCCGCGGCGCGCTTGAGATTGTACTGGCCGGAAAGCATGCGGGCTTCGCCGTCGTTGATCAGCAGAAAATCCCAATCCTGGATGGTACGCAGCAGATCGTCGCGAAAATCCTTGATCCAATAATTCATCGTGTCGCCGCCCACCAAGCGCAAGCCGTTCATCTGCTCGCGCACGCTGCGTTGGAGCGCGGGCTGGATGTTGCCGAGCAGCAGATACGGCGACTTCTTGTAGCTTTCCGGCAGCTTGGGATTGAAGTCGGCGAAGACGTTGAGATCGGTGGTCAGGGTGGTGCGGTCGTTCATATCGTCGGAATAAACGCCGGCCCAGAAGAATGTTTTCCCGCCTTTGACGCGCTCCAGGCCTTCCAGATCGATGCCGCGACCGGCGAGCAGCTTCTCGTCTTCAGCGGCGAAGTCGTCGCCCACCACGGCGACAATCTTGGTCTTGGAAAAGTAACTGGCGGCTAAAGAGATATAGGTGCACGCGCCGCCCAGCATGCGATCGACTTTGCCATGCGGAGTTTCGACCCCGTCATAGGCCACAGAACCTACTACGACAATGGACATAGTCTTGATTTTATATGAGGCCGCCGGGTATCCGCGAGCGCGGTGCAGGTTAGTTATGCAGATTCACGACATTCGCCCCGGTGATATGCAAGGTGTCGCGCTCCTGCACGAAGACCACGGCACGCAGGTTCTCGCGCTTCCATTCCTGGGGCAGGCGCAAGGTGGAAACGAGTTGGCCGCCGTTGGCGCCTTTGGGATCCACGCGCCCGATGACGCCAAAACTGCGGACCACGGCGGAGTGGCGCAACCGGCGCCCGGAGTTTTCGCCGCCCTGCACGAAAGTGGAGAGGCCGCTTTCGGTGACCGCCAGGTACACGTTCGAAGCGCGCCATTTGGCGGATTTGGGATTGCTCACCTGGACGCTAAGATCCACCAGATCCGGATCGCGCGAATTGGGTTTGGAAGCGAGGGCCACGAGCGTGGTCTCGGATTCGGCCGCCGCGCCGATTTCTTTGTAGGCACGGCTCATATCGCTACCGACGAACGCCACCTGGCCGTTCACCACCATTTGCGGCGTGAAGATGTCCTGGGCGTGAAAGGCAATGGCATAGTCGTTCTGCCGGGCGCGATATTGCGCCGACGAGAACGGATCGTTCCAGCCGAGCTGATTCCAATAGTCGACGTGCTCTTCGACGGCGATGATTTGCGCGCCGTCAACGGGCTGCGTCTGCTCCAGGCGCGCGAGCAAGCGGTCGGCCGGCGGACAACTGGAACAGCCTTCGCTGGTGAATAGCTCTACGACGACGGGAACCGGGCGATCCGACGCCGCGAACAAGGGGGCCACCAGGGCCAATCCGGCGAGGAAATACCGCATGCTTTTAGCATATTACGCTACGTCGCGGGCTGCGGCGTTAGATAGTGCGTTGGGATAAGAATTTCTTACAGGGGTATCCAGCCCTTCAGCGCACGATGCCAAGCTTCAACCTCTCCCTCGTGCTCCTTAAGGTCTTCATCCAAGGAATGAATCAATCCCTGGTAGATGTGATCTGGAATCTCAGGTAACACCGGTCTCGCAACGCGTTCGCCGTGCGCGCCACGGATATCAGCTTCAAGCACGCGCATTAGCCTGTCTTCAACTGCCTTTGTTCCCAAATTGAATTCGCTGAACGTTACATGTATGGGTCGTTTCATGGGCATAGCCAAACACGGCAGTAATTCAAGGCGCCTTTCCGGCATTACCGGAGGCGGGAAATCCGACGTACTGGACTTCTTCTTCGAGCTCCAATCCGAACCGGTCCCGTACACGCGTTTTCAGCTCGCCAATCAATTCGCAGAGTTCGCGCGCCGTGCCGCCTCCAGCGTTGTGGATCAGGTTAGCGTGATAATCGGCCACGCAGATGCCGCCGTTGCGCATGCCTTTGGCGCCCACTTGTTCCAGAAAATACGCGGAGGGCGCTTTTCCCTCGCGGATCACGCGCTCGGGGATCTCGCGGCGCACGGATTCGGCGAGCTCGGCGAGGATCAGGTTCTTGAAAATGCTGCCCGCGCATTGCATGGTTAGCGGGTATTTCTCCAGGCGAATTTGAAAAATTTTATCGGCGGCGGCGCGCAGCTCGGCGGAAGGAGCGGGCGTCATGGCGAGCGCCACGCTCAGCACGATCCAATCCTTGTGCGCCTTGAAAATGCTTTCGCGGTAGCGGAAGCGGCATTCGACGGCGGTAAAGCTGCGGACCGTCTCGTTATCCACGAACCGGACACAGCCGACGCGCTCGTCGATCGAGTGTCCATAGGCGCCCGCGTTTCCGTAAACGGCCGCTCCCACCGAGCCGGGGATGCCGGTCATGGTCTCGAGACCCCGGAGGCCATGCGCGATGCAATCCTCCACCAGGGCTTGCAACTCGGCGCCCGCTTCGGCGTGAACCACGTCGCCCTCGCGCCAGATCCGGCCGCCGGTGTACCGCAGCGCGATGCCATCGTAGCCCTGGTCGGAAACAATGAGATTGGTTCCCGCGCCGATCACGGTGTGCGCAGCGCCGCTCGATCGGGCCGTGCGCAGCGCAGCCAAGAAAGCAGCCTCGGTGGCGGCTTCGATGTAAAGTGCGGCGGGTCCGCCAATTCCAAAGCGCGTATGGAGACTCAGCGGTGCTTCTTCCGAGGCGCGTACATTGGGGATGGCGGCAAGCCGGTCGACAATTTGGCGGGCGACAGTCATCTGGTCAAATCCGTCATCTTGTTAAATTATACGGGGAGCGTATTGTGCCAACTACCTTTGCCGGCTTTCCGCCGGAGAGCATCCAATTCCTGCGCAGCCTCAAGCGCAACAACCGCCGGGAGTGGTTCCAGCCACGCAAACACGTTTACGAGCAGCACGTGAAAGCGCCCATGCTGGAGCTGGTGGAGGCGATTAACGGCGAGTTGAAGAAGTTTGCGCCGGAGTACGTCACGGAGCCGAAAAAGGCGATTTTCCGCATCTACCGCGACACCCGCTTCAGCGCGGATAAGACGCCTTATAAGACGCATATCGCGGCGTCCTTTTCGCGGCGCGGCGGCGAGCGATTGGGGACCGGCGGGTTTTACTTCAGCATTTCCCACGAGACCGTTGAAATTGCCGCCGGGCTCTGGCATCCCGACCGCGATGTGACGCTTCTGGTGCGGAATCATATTGCCGGGACGCACGAAGAGCTGCGGCGGATTTTATCCAACAAGAACTCGCGCAAGTTGGCTGGGGGGTTGCAGGGCGATGCGCTCAGCCGGTCGCCCAAGGGTTTTGACCCGGGGCATCCCGCGGCCGAATTTATCCGGATGAAAGACTGGATTTTGGATGTCTCACTCGACGCCGGCGTGGCGACTACGCCGCACCTCTATCCGACGGTCGTGGAACGGTTTCGAGCCATGGCGTCGCTGCTGGAATATCTGAATCGTCCGCTGCTCAATCGCAAACCACCCCGGGATTTGTTGGCGGAAGGCTGGTAGTACCGCTACTCGATTTCACGGCTAGCCATTGAGAGGGGTCCCCGTGCGGGTTGGTTTGTTGGGGAAAGGGTTACCGCACGGAGACGTAGCTGCTTTGTTGTCCTGATGGACGTAAGGCACGTCCCCGGGGTTCCAAGAATACGAAAATAGTCCGGGTCGTACCGTTAGACCGTCCTGTAACTCTACTATCGTACCCC
>JASIGB010000990.1:0-3685 GCA_030045355.1 Bryobacteraceae bacterium | reverse complement strand
TACGTGCCGATGCGGCCGGTTTCGTCGTCGCGCGCCATAATTTTGATTTTGTATTTGCCGGGCAGCAGTGTAAAGCCGGTGTCGTACTCGATAGGTTGTTTCGCGAGTTTGGCGGCGGTTTCGCCGGTCAGCTTGGCTTCCACCTTATCGCGCACGTTTTGGATCGTGGTGCCGTAATCGTCCTTGATTTCGCCGATGAAATCGATTACGGTGCGTTCGGCTCCGCCCTTGCGCGCCAGCGCCAGTTCGCGGCCCGGAATCTTGATCATCACCGGAACGAAATATTCGGCGCGGTTCAACTGGAAATAGTCGACCTCCATGGCCATGGTAAGTTCGGTGATCGGATCGCCGAGCATCAAGGCGTCTTCCAATTGCCGCTCTTTTTCGGCCACAGTGAACTTGCCGAATGTTTTGCCCGCAAAATAGCCTTGGCGATAATCCAGGTCCGCCGAGACGCCGTTCAAGGAAATCTTGATACGCCGGAATTTGCCGTCCAGGTTCGTATTGGTGGTGTAGTAGCCGATGATGTAGTAGCTGGAAACGCTGCGTTCGGCCTGCACGATTCCCTGCGAAAGATCGTTGTTATCGAGCAGCGCCTTGCCGCCGGTGTCGGTTGCCAGCGCGTACATCGTATCCTGCGATAGCTGGAAGTTGTTGGTGAAGGCCAGCGCCGATGTGCCGGTGTACATGCCCTTGCCGCCGGGCGAGCCCTGCGTCGCATCGCCAATGGGCGCTTGCGCCACCAAACCGCGCGCGTCGATGGCCCAGAACGACACACCGGAGCGCACGGCCGCGTTCACCGTAGCCTGCAACTGCGCCTGGTTGTTGAGTCCGTTCAAGCGCATGCCGCTGGCGAAATAGAGCAGCGATTTTTTCTCGTTGAGCTGTCCCAGCATTTTGGCCGCGGTTTGGAGCGCCGAGAGCTGGCGATTGGTATTAAAGATGTTGAACTCGCTGTCGTCCTGGCCGAAGGCCGCGCCGGTATCGGGCGTGCTGTCATCGCTGGTGGTCTCATCGAAACCTTGCGCTTCGCCGACGATCATGGTTTCGAGAATACTGTCCAGGCGCTCGCGATTGTCCGTGAAGTCCGACATCACACGCACGGAACCGCCGTCGAACCGCATCAGCGCCACGCGATCGTTGGCCGTCATTTGCGTGCGGATGAATTTCTGCGCGGCGGTCACCGCGCGGATTTGATCGAACGGCGGCATGGAGCTCATGTCGAAATACATCGCCAGCAGATGGCGGTTCTGATAGCGGATGTCGCCGGGCTTTTCAGTCGTGATCTGCGCTTCGGGGAGTTTCTTGAGCGGCGGAGCAGGCGTGGCGATGACGGGCGCCGGTTCGGCCACGGCAGGCATTTTCTGAAATTCGAAGAGCTTGATCTCTTGTGCCGTGCCGTCTTCGGTGATGGCGAAGTCCTTCGCCGTGAGTCCCTCCACCGGCTTACCGCTTTTGTCCTTGACGTTCACCGTTTCCACCACTAGTTGGCTGCTGGTGGAGAACGTCGCGGAACTATCGCCGCCGGCCGGTGCGTTCTGGCCGATCTGCTGGGTGTCGGCCGCGACGGCCAGCAAAAGAAAAGCGAGAGTGGCGCGAAGCATCATCTTTAGAACCTCACCTTTTAGAACCTAACAATAAATCCTGTGGTCAGGCTGCGCATGGCGCTGGCCGAGACCGGCAGTCCGAATTGCCTGTTGCTGAATACAGTGTTCCAGGCCGTGTAGGTGACGTAGTTGAGCGGGTTAGTGGAATCGATGCGCAGGTCGCCGCTGAAGCGGTCGCTCAACCGGAAGGTGCGGCCCGCGGAAGCGTTCAGTGTGAACTGAAAAGGACCGGTGATGGAATCGCGGCCCGCATCCCCGTATTGGCCGTAAGGCGGTGCGGCATAGGCGGCGGGATTCAGCGCCAGGCCTGGCGGCGCGGCGTATAGCGGCTGGCCGGTGTATTCCGGGCGCAGCGCGTTGGTGAAGCCGGTGCCCTCCGCGGGAAGAACGTATTGAGGTGTAAGCGGCAATCCCGTTCCGGCCGAAATGGTGGTGCTCAATAGCCAGCCTTTGAACAGCGCGCCGCGCCAGCCGCTGAGCAGCGTGCCCCCGGCCGTGCCCACGCCAGTAGTGTATTGAATCGTGGCGGTCAGTAAATGCCTTTGATCGAACGACGACAGCCCGCGTTCGGCACTCAGGTCCAGCCAATTCTGCGCCACTGCGAGATTGCGCGCCGGTGCGGCTGCGGCGGCGCCGGGAGCGGCCGAGGCCACCTGACTACTCGCCGAAGCCCCTACGCCTCCCAGCACAGCGTCATCGTCGATCGCCTTGGCGTAGGTGTACTGCAGAGTAGCGGTGAAGCCGCTGTGCAGCCTGCGCCGCAACTGGACCTCGCCGGCTTCGCGCGTCGAATTTCCGTTCGACGTCACATAAAGGTAGCCGAAGGGGCACGACGGGCAAGGATTGACCGCACCGGCCGGATAGGTGTTGGGCAGAAATTCCTGCGTTCCGTGCGTGCCCTTGATCCCGATGTAGGTGACAGTGAGCTGCAGCGATGCGGGCAGATCACGCTGAATGGAAGTCTGCCAGTTCTGTGCGTAGCCGGGGCGAAAGTTGGGATCGATGCCGAAAGTCTCGGGCGTCGAGGCGGGCGTCGCGTTGAACGCATTCGCCATCGTCAGGCCGGTGGTGTTCTGGAAGCTCAGGCTTTTGGAAAGCGGATACTCCTGCGACATTTGTGTCGCTAGCGTTTGATAAACGGAGGTGTCGTAGTACACGCCATAATTGGCGCGAATCACCAGCGAGGACGCGGGCAGCGGACGCCAGGCGAGGGCGACCCGCGGCTCGAAGGCGCGCTTATCGGGGCGGATCAGCGAATCGGGATAATGCATTCCCGTGAGCGAGCCGATGGGATCGCTCGCCACCACCGGCGCTTCATTCGAAAATCCAGGGGTCACGTCCAGGTTCACCAAGCGCCCATACAGCTCGGTGATGGGCGATCCATACTCCCAACGCACGCCGGCGTTCAAGGTGAAGGAGGGCGTCATGCGCCAATCGTCGGTGAAGTAGGCGTCGTAGAGAGAATCGCGAAAATATTTATCCGCGTTTCCAAAGGCGAGATCAACGACGTCGGGAATGCCGGCCAGGAAATCTCCGAAATCAGAGCCCGTGGCCTGGCCGGTAAACGAGAACGTGCCGTGCCCGTTATTTTGGCCCAGCACGTTGAACTGCTGCCGCTTGAAGTCGCCGCCGAATTGGAAATTGTGCCGGCCGCGATTCCAATAGAAGGCCGATGAAACGGCGTTGGTCTCGTTGTGATTGATGGACTGCTCGCCGTCGGTGAGCCCGGCGATTCCGGAGGAGAATCCCAGGGTCGGCGGTCCCCAATCCAGAGGACTTTGATCGTTTCCCCGGATGCCCGCATCGCCGGAGACGTTTTCGAGATTTTCGAAATTGGGGTGCAGATTGATCGACATACGGCTGAATTCGTAGCCGAAATTCCCGAACAATCCCTGCGCGAAGCGGTGAAACCAATGGGCGTTCGCGTTCAGGCCCAGGCTGTCGGTGGTGTCCAGAAAGCCGAAGACGTTGGGCGTGGCCTGCCTGGTATCTTGAAATGCCATGCCGCCGAACACCGTGTTTTTGCGATCGAGGGTCTGGTTCAGACGCGATTGCAGGCTGTCCTGGTGAGTCTCGCC
>JASIGB010000989.1:0-4511 GCA_030045355.1 Bryobacteraceae bacterium | reverse complement strand
CCAGCAACTTTCGAACACACCCGAAAACGCGCGGCCGCAGGAGGCCAGCGCTCTGCTCCAGGCGCGCACCGGCAAGAAGTATCGCGTGGTGCGTCTGGAACCCATCGTCGACTCCGAACAGGAAATCAAAGGATTCATGGCGTTCACTACGCCCTAGCGCTGAGGCGCTTTTCGAGCTCCCGTCCCCTGATGAACTGCCAACTGCGCAAATTGGTTGTGTGTCTGGCGCTCGCCGCGCCCGCGATTGTCGCGGCCCCGGACAGCGCGCTGGATCAGGTTTTGGCGCGCATGGACCGGGCGGCGAAAGACTTTAAATCCATGACCTCGCAGGTGACTTACGTGACTCATACCGAGGTGCTGAACGAAAACGACGAGGAAAAGGGCACCATCACGATGAAAAAGGTTCACGCGGGGGAAGTGGAGGGCCTGGTGGATTTTACCTCGCCGGATCGCAAGACTGTCGCCTTCGAGAAACGTTTCGCCCGCCAGTATTTGCCCAAGCTGAAGACGGTGCAAGTTTTTGATTTGAAGAAACATGCCGAGCAGATCGAGCAGTTCATCATGATCGGGTTCGGGACCTCCGGCAGCGAACTTGCAAAAGACTACGACATGACCGTGCTCGGGACGGAACCATGGGAGGGGCAGCAAACGGTGCATCTGCAATTGATCCCCAAGGCCGCGGACTATAAGCAATACGTAAAGGCCATTGAGCTGTGGATTCCCGCGCAAGGCGATCCTTACCCGCTGCACGAAAAAGCTCTAGAACCCTCTGGCGATTATCGTCTCGTCACGTATAGCGATCTGAAGATCAATCCGTCACTTCCCGCCGATGCGTTGAAGCTGAAGCTTCCGCCCGGCGTGCAAACGGTGTATCCAGGGAAATGAGGATGGGGGCGCAAAAGAGCAATCGGGATTCGAGCGGCCGTCTGACGTTCTTGGACTGGACACGCGGCGCGGCTGTGGTGGTGATGCTGCAAGGCCACGTGTTTCACTCCTTCAATCGCAACGATCTCAGGGGCGACGGGCCGTTCATGCTCTCGCAGTTTTTCGGCGGCATCGGACCGGCGATTTTTCTGGTGCTCACCGGCATCACGCTTTCGTTTATCATGGACCGGCGCGAACGCCAGGGCGTGAATGCGTGGGGCCGCTGGCGGGCGGCGCTGCGGCGCGCGGGTTATCTATTCATGCTCGCGTTTCTGTTCCGCGTCCAGCTATGGACTTTCGCCTTCGGCCAAAGTCCGTGGACCGACCTGTTCCGCGTGGACATTTTAAACTGCATGGGATTCGCCATCGGGATCATGTCCATCATGGCGATTTTCACCACCGCCGAGCGCGTGAAGCTATGCGCGGGCCTGGGAGTGGCGATCGCGGCGGCGGCGCCATTGGTTTCGGCGATCGACTGGCGCTGGCTTCCGCCGCAGGTCTCCGCGTATTTCGTCCCCAGCTATCAATACTTCGCGTTCTTCCCGTGGGCTTCCTTCATCGCGTTCGGCATCAGCATCGGGAGCATTCTACGGCTGGTGAAACCTGAACAAATGAATCGCGTGATGCAGTGGGGCGGATTGCTCGGATTCGGCCTGATTCTGGGTGGCCAGTATTTCTCCAGCATGCCCTATAACGTTTATCCCAAGTCCGAGTTCTGGCTCGACAGCCCGTGGCTGATCGTGATCAAGCTGGGCGTGGTGATGCTGGTGATCGGGTTCGCTTACCTGTGGAACGTTTCGCCGATCGCGGCGTCGTGGAGCTGGATCCGGCAGCTTGGCACCACGTCGCTGCTGGTGTACTGGGTGCACATCGAGCTGGTGTACGGCCGCTGGTTCGGAGCCTTGAAGCAGCAGCTCGACAACGTGTGGTGCGCGCTGGCGGCGATCGTCGTGATCGCGCTCATGGTCTTGCTGTCGCTGCTGCAAACGCGCTGGCGCAATTTGCGAACCGCGCTGGCCGGTTTTTTTGCCTTCGACACGCCGAGCCGGGCTTCGGGCGATTAGTCCGATCCCGGCCGGCCCCGGGCCAGATTCTTGCCCTTGTTCGAACATCCTAAATCGATAGGTGTGTAAGTCCAGCTTGGTAGATGGAAAGTGCGTGAGTTACACTCGTGGAGCGGGTTTCGAAGGGCTCCGCGAGACTTCGAGCTTTCTTCTCGATGAACGCCGCTCGAAAACAATCCGCCGGATTTCTCGCCCCGTACCAGCGCATCACGTCGGGCGGTCAATTCATTCCGGAGATCGATGGTCTGCGCTTCGCCGCCATATTCTCCGTATTCATTTACCATCTCGCGGGCGATGTGCTGCGGCATTCCCAAGCCGGCGCCGCCGGCGCGCTGCGTTCGAACGGGTTATTCCTGGTCACTCAGGTTCTCAATATCGGCGTCCCGCTGTTCTTCGTCATCAGCGGATTCATTCTCAGTCTGCCGTTTGCTCAAGCGCAGCGGGGGTTGAAAAAGCCAGTATCGCTGAAGAAATACTTCTGGCGCCGTGTGACCCGTCTGGAACCTCCTTACGTTCTGTGCCTGCTGCTGTTTTTCGTTCTCAAGATTGCCGGATCCAGGGGGAGCGCCGCCAGGCTACTGCCTCACCTGGCCGCCAGCATCTTCTATGTGCACAACCAGGTGTTCGGGCGGCCGAGCGACATCGAGTATGTGGCATGGTCGCTCGAAATTGAAATTCAGTTTTATATCCTGGCGCCATTGCTGGCGTCGGTTTTCGCGATTTCGAGCAAACTCATTCGGAGGTCCGTGCTGGTAGCCGCGGTATTGCTCGCCAGCGGCGTAAGCGCCCTGGTTTCCGGCGATGCGCGATTGGAGCTTTCGCTGCTGGGAGCCGCGCAGTATTTCCTAATTGGATTTCTTCTCGCGGAGATCTATCTCGACAAGAGGTTGGGCCGCGCAAGCTCGCTATGGGACGGCGTATCGATTGCGGGCTGGTGTTTGCTTCTATTCGTGCTGGTGTCCGGTCCTCGCGTGGGCATGTGGTGCATTCCCTGGCTGATTCTGTTGCTTTACATTGCGGCCTTTCGTGGCCCGGCCAGCAATTTTCTGTTCACCAACCGATGGATCACCACCATAGGGGGGATGTGCTACAGCATTTATCTGGTGCATAACTACGCCATTGCTGCAACGGGGTTATTCACGGAGCGGTTCGGCGTGCAAAATGTTTTCGCGGTGCGCCTGCTGATTCAGTTCCTTTTCATCACGCCGGTGGTTCTCGTCGTCAGCGCTCTGTACTTCCGTTTCATCGAACGCCCGTGTATGCGGCCGAACTGGCCACGACAACTGGCAGCGGCTCTCTTGCAGGCCAAGTCCGCGGGTTCGCGGGAGTCCCAACCGCCGAGTCCGACCGTGGCGGTGGAGCCCTCCGATCACTAGCCTGCGCTGTCGCGGAACTCAGCCTGGCTACCAGGATCACAGCTTCCGATCAGCGCGGGATACCGGCCCGAATGGCCTTAATCCAGTGCGAGAGCAGCGGAACGTGAACCCTGCGGCGGACGGGCAACGCGAGGGAGGGTTGCTGAAGTAATGAGACGATTTGGGATGCAGGCACGCGACGCACAACGCCGTCGGCGGCCGCGAAGCGTATGATGCGGCTGGTGTCGATCACAAAAACGGCCGGTCTTGCGATGCCGCCTCGTTCGCGGGTGTTAAGGAGGCCCCACTGCGAGATCACCCGGCGCCCGGTATCGCACAGAAGCGGAAATGGCAATGCGAGCTGTGCCCGTAAATCCTCCGATACTTGAGGCGGGTCAACAGAGACGCCGGCTAGCATGGCGCCCGTGGACTCAATCTCGGGGTAGTGCTCGCGGTAATCCGCCAACTGGCGAAGGCAGAAGGGTCACCAACGACCCCGATAAAACAGCAGTATCAACGGGCCCCGCGAGATTAGTTCCGCCAGGCGTCGCAGGGTCCCGGTTGAATCCGGCAGTTCAAATTCGGGCGCAAGTTCGCCGGCCGCTGGGATTGACGGCATAGGCGAATTATAAATGGCGGCTGGAGCATCCTGCGCGGCGGGGCGGTCGGCTAGGCGATGGCTGGCTGCGGAGAATGCGGCCCTTCCTACATGTCCCCTCGATTGTTCAATTGGACACAACCCTTCGTCTGCTCAGACAACAGGCTCGCGAGAGCGGACGCGGTGTGGCCGCAATTGTACGCCACCGAATCGCGCGAGTGAGCCGGTGTTTGCGCTCACCTCCGGCCTCGCCGGGGTTCTTGCGGGTGGAATGCTTAATGCTCGAACTCTTGCAAGTGCCTTTTGGTTGATCTCGATTGAAGAGCCTACATGACGTTGGTATCCAGTGTGGCGATGAATTGGATACCAGGAATTAATTTCCTTGCCAGCCGTTTGTCGTGGGTGAGGAAGAGATCCACACGCGCTTCGGCGGCACATGCCAAGTGGATGGCATCGCCCGAGCTGATGCCTCCCCGGCCTCGAATCTCGGCAAAAATCTCAGCCGTGGAGAGCTTGAAGTCGAGGAGGCGGAGTTCCGGCGAACGAAAGAACTCCCGAACCTTCGAAACC
>JASIGB010000088.1:0-5971 GCA_030045355.1 Bryobacteraceae bacterium | reverse complement strand
AGATCGACGTCGAAGACGATGGTTCGGTGAAGATCTTCGCCTCCGACGGCGAATCGGCGCAAAAGGCGATCCAGCGCGTCACCGATATCTGCGCGGTGGCCGAAGTAGGCAAGACCTACCTGGGCAAAGTGGTGCGGCTGGCGGATTTCGGCGCTTTCGTCGAGATTTTCCCGGGCACGGATGGGCTGCTGCACATCAGCGAGATTTCCGAGAATCGCATCAAAGCGGTGCGCGACGAGCTGAAGGAAGGCGACCAGATTCTGGTCAAGGTTCTGGCGCTCGAAGGCAACAAGATCAAGCTGAGCCGCAAGGCCGTGCTGAGGGAGCAGCGCGAAAAGCTGAAGACCGCGCCGACGGCCTAGGCAATGCACCACCCCGCTTGGGGCCAGAGACATAATCTGGTTCCCGGGCTGGGATTGGGGCTAGGGGCTGGCTAGGCGGTTGTGGGAGCGGCTTTTTTGCGGGAGGCGCGGCGTTTCTCTACCGGCGGCTGCCGGTCACTCTTTTTCAACGCGGGCAGCGCGATGGAGAGCACGAATTTTTTCTCGCCGTGGTCGTCGAATTTGATCACGATATATTCTTCCGTGCAGGACGCCACGGAGCCGAGACCGTACTTGTTATGCTCGATCTGTGAGCCTTGCGCGAAAGCTGGTTTGAATGCCATAGAGGACCGCCTCAATGTTATTGTAACATTTCCGGGCGAAACTGCTTGCGCGCCTCGCCCGCCAGATACAGCGAACCGGCGATAAAGACTACATCTTCCGGAGGAATCGCGCGGATTTGCGCGATCGCCTCGGCGGCGGAATGCGTGACGATCGCGCCCGGCGCTTCGATTTCTTCCGGAGGCATCGCGCGGGAATTGTTCGGCGCGGTCAAGATCACCCGGTGGGCCAGGGGAAAAAGAATGGACGTCATTTCCGAGACGGCCTTGTCGCGCAGCGCGCCGTACACGATCCATATGCGGCGTCCGGAATAGAAGCGCCGGATGTAGGCGGCCAGCGCCCGCGTTCCGGCCGGATTGTGCGCGCCGTCGATGATAATCTCGGGCCGCTCAGAAATGCGCTCCAGGCGTCCGGGCCAGCGCGCCTGTGCGATCCCGGCGGGTGAAATTCCCAGTTGCGCGAGCGCGATCGCCGCCACTCGTGCGTTCTCTACCTGGTGTTCGCCCGCAAGCGGGCACGTGACCTCCTGCCCATGTAGCCGGAAGCGGCTGCCGCGCGCGTCGATTTGCAAATCCTCGATAGGCCACTGGCGCGAGAACGTGACCGGGCCTCGGGCGTGTTCGCGAAGCACCTGCTCGGCTTTCGGCCGTTGTTCGGCGAAGACCGCGGGCACGCCTGGCTTCAGGATGCCGGCCTTTTCGGAGGCGATCTGCTCGATGGTACTCCCAAGAAACTTTTGGTGATCGTAATCGATCGGCGTGATCACGCACAGCGCGGGAGTGACGACGTTGGTGGCGTCCAATCGCCCTCCCAAACCGACTTCGAGAACCACGGTGTCGAGCTTTGCTTGAGTGAATCCGGCCTCGGCAAATACGACGAACGCCATCGCGGTGACGGTCTCGAAATACGTGGGGTGCATGTCGAGCTCGCCCGCTCGGATCATGCGCTCGGCGGTTTCGTGCACGCGATCGAACGCGCGGGCGAACTGCTCGCGGGTTACGGGATTGCCCGCAATTTGAATACGCTCGGTGGGCTCGACCAAGTGCGGAGAAATGTAGAGACCTGTGCGCACTCCGGCGGCGCGCAATCCGGATTCGATCATTGCGCAAGTGGACCCTTTGCCGTTGGTTCCGGCTACGTGCACCCAGCGGCAAGCCCGGTGCGGATTGCCGAGCGCTGCGAGCAGCGCCGTGATGCGCTCGAGGCCGAGCTTCATGGTGAGGACTTCATTGCCGAGCGAGTAAAGATATCGAACCGCTTCGCTGTAGTTCACGCGCGTGCGCCACTCCTGAAAAAGATGGGCCAGGCCGCGACGGCCAGAAGCAGCGCGCCGCCCACCACTTTGAGCTCGAAGATCCACACTGAGGCGATTCCCGGCGGCGGGACTGCTGAAAGAACGATCGCCAGCAGCGTGATCGAAAGACCCGCGGCGCCCGAGATGCGCTGCCCGAACTTGAAGCCGCTCGCAAAGATGTAGACGAACGGCAGGAACGTCGCGATCACGGTCAGATCGACTAAGATCTGGTACGCCGCGCGCAAGCTCTCGCCCAACTGCATCAGAAGCAATAACACGCTCGAAAGAACCCCTTGCATCAGGATGGAAACATACGGGGTACCCCAGCGGGGATGCAGTTTCGCGAACGCCGGCGGAAAATAGCGATCGATGCCGAGCGCGAAAGGCAGGCGCGTGTTTCCGGCGACGAAAGCGGTCAGTTGTCCCAGCATGCTCGCGACGATGAGCAGCGCGAAGGCCGGCGAGAGCCAGGCGGCTCCGAAGCGGAAGCCCGCCAATTCGCCCGCCTGTGCAAGCCCGGTGAGCGGGCTGATCTTTTCTGGAGCAAACAACGCGAGCAGCGCCGCTGTGCCTGCCATGTAAAAGGCGGCCGACCCCAGGCCGCTGATCCAGGCCGCGCGCGGGATGACACTGCGGGTATCGTAAATCTCGCTGCCTAAAATCGGCGCGACTTCCAGGCCGACAAACGCGAAGGCGATTTGCGACCAGAAATTCAAGCTGTCGAAGGTGAGCCTGGGGATCAGGTGAAAGCGCGTGGCCAGTCCGTAGCGCGAGGCGATCGCAATGCCGAAGACAACCAGCAGCGCGGCGATCGCGTAACTCGCGAAGGCGCCCAACGTGGTGGCCCATTTGCCCGTGCGCATTCCGATCAGGTTCAGAAGAAACGCGATCCACAGCGCCGCAAGCGTGGCCGGAATGCCGTAACGTGCGTCTTCGGAGTAGCGGATGCCGGCCGGTCCGAACATGTAGCTGGCTACCGCGACGCCGGCCAGCAGCAGCGTGGGGAAATAGCAGATGTTGCTGATGAAGTACAACCAGGCACACAGGAAGCCGTGCCACTCGCCGAACGCGCGCTTAGTCCAGACGTAGAGGCCGCCTTCTTCGGGAAATTTCCGCGTCATGGCGGAAACCACCAGCGCAGAAGGCAGGAAGAACGCCAGCGCGGCGATGAGCCACAGCGCCAGGGATTCGGGTCCGGCGTGCGCCGCGGCGGCCAGCCAACGGACACCCACGACGGCCGAGATATTGAACAGCACCACGTCGAAGAGGCGCAGCTCGCGCCGCAGCGCGGGTTGGGTAGCCATCACAAATAGTCAGCGTACACTATGAAGTAAGGGCGGCCCATGGCGACGACACTAACCTACGAGGAGTGGCTGCGGCTCCCCGAGGTGGAAGGGATCGAGGAAACCGTCAACGGCGAAATTCGGAAGACTCCGCCGTACAAACTTCCGCATGCCTTTGTCGTCGACGATATCGCCGGTCTTTTAAGGGAAAAGGTGGAACGCGGGGTCATTCAGGTCTACACCAGTGTTTTCGGTTTGGTCATTCGCCGCGATCCGGTGACGGTACGTGTCCCGGACCTTGCCGTTTTCGTTCGTGAGAACATCATCGAGCGGGATGGCTACATCCACTCCGCTCCCGAGCTGATCGTCGAAGTGCTCTCGCCGGGTAACACGCGAGCCGAACGGGAAGAAAAGCTCGCCGATTACGCCAGCCTCGGCGTACCCGAAGTCTGGGTGGTTTCGCCGGAAGCGCAGACGGTGGAGGGACTGACACTGCAAGACGGGCGGCTCGTCACTACTTCATTGCTTCGCGCCGGCGAACTAACGCCCAGGCAGTTCCCCGACGCGCGAATCGATATAGCGGCCATCTGGCCCAAATAGCTCTATCCCACAACAAGAAAAGCGCCGGATGCTCGAAAGCACCCGGCGCCGATCTTACTCGCAAATCGCGACTGCCTGCTCCTAACTTCCTACTTGGGGCAACCGAGGTTCTTCAGCTCGGGTTCGGGCAGTTCAGACGGGTTGTGCGCGCTGGCCGGCGGAGCCAGGCCTCTGGGAACCAGCCAGATCTCGACCCGGCGGTTCTTGGCAGCGTCCGTATTCTCGACCGCCTGACCTCTGCGCTCTTTCGGCGCTTCGGTGGAAATCGCGCAGGAGGTCGGCAACAAGGGCGATTCCTGCGTCGCGCCCACCCAGCTTCCCTTGATGCGGGACGGGTCAAGCGAGCTGCAGGTGCCGCTGCCGCCGCTGAGCACGGCCGCGGTGTTCATCACCCGCTGGCGATCCAGGTTGCGATTCCGGCGCGACCTGGGGCCGGTGGGCGCTTCGCTGGAATCGATATGGCCCACCAGCACGACATCGTAGTTCGGATTGGCGGTGAGCTGCGGGTATAGCTGCTCGATGATCACGCGCTTGCCGCAATTGTTCACGCGCGCGCTGTTCTCCGGGAACAGAATATCGCCGAAATGCCGCGCTTCGGCCCCCAGGTTCACGGTGATGTTGGCGGTGGCGCTGGCCGTTCCGCCCTTGGCGTCGGTCACCGTGGCGGTCACGGTCACCTGTTTGGACTGCGGACGGCTGCGGTCGGCCTCGTTGAAGGAAACCGAACTCGAATTGAATTCAGCTTCCGGACCCGAGCCCGTCACCGTGCCTTCGGAAGCGGCCCAACTGATGGTTAGGTTGCCGCTGCATTGCGAACCCATCGCGCTCGCGCGCAGCATTGCCATCTGGCCCTGATCGAGTTCGGTGGGATTGGCTGCTACGCTGATGGTCGGCTGTGAGTACACATTGACGTGGATGGTTACGGGCATCGCGTCGGCGCCGCGCGAGGCATTGGTCGAGTCGGCTACATGCAGTCCGATCCGGACATCGCCCGACGAGCTCGGCATGTAGGTGTAGGATGCTCCGCTGCCGATCGCGCTTCCGTTGGCAGTCCACTGATACGTCAACTGGTGGCCTTCGGGATCCGAAGCGTTCGAGCTCAGCGTCACCGCGTCGCCCGGGCAAACCGTGGCCGGGCTGGCGTTGATGAGTCCCGGATTAATGGCTTGCGGCGCGGGCGGAGGCGGAGGAGGTGGAGGAGGAGGCGGCGGCGCGGGAGCTTCCCCGCGATGGCCGAGATAAAGTGTCAAGCCTCCGGTGGCCTGGATGCCGTTCAGGATCTTGCCGTTCGGAATATAGACACCCGCGGTGGTGGGAGGGCCGCTGGGCAGACCAAAGCGCGGGGCGATTCCGGCGAGGCCCCGGACTTCGAATCGCACCCCCATCCACTTGGACATCTGAAATTTGACTCCTCCGCCGTAGTTGCCTTGAAAGCGCTCGTCAGTGTTAAAACCGCCAAAACCCACGTCAGCGGGGAACTGCTGGGCCCATTTTCGAGCGTTCTTTCCCAGGACATCCCAGCTTCCGCCCGGTCCGGCAAACACATAAGGCCGGACCCTGCGGTCGCGCGGAGTAAAATGCACAACCACATCGACGGCCGGCTGCAGAGTATGGATCGGGAACGGCGGCTGGAGGACGGCCCCATCCGTGGGATTCGACAGGAAATTGTACTTATTCCAGGAATACGAGTTGAATCTTTCCTCGATGCCCACGTAATTCCAGAAATTTTCCGTGACGACGCCGCCCAGGATGACGGCCGGCTGGATCCTGCCGCCCAAGCCCGCCGGAACCCGCTGGTAGTCGGAATACCCGGCGTAGATCGTTAGTTCAAAGAAGTTGTTGAAGTCGTCGTTACTGCTATTGTGGGCCGCGGCGTTTTGGGCTCGCGCTGGATGTGGAACGCCCAGTACGCCCAAAGCAGCCAGCGCCAGAACTGGATACCTCCATACTGCTCGCATGTTTTGTCACCTTCCTCTGATTCATTTACTGCTTGGAATAACAGCGCGATCATCCCTGCGGGCCACGGTGGCCTGAGGGAGATCGAAAACCAAAGCCCCCCGCGCGGCGCTGAGCGCGAAAATCCGCTGGGGAAGATCGGGTGCGAACCACAGCATTCGAATGGCGGCGCCTTC
>JASIGB010000988.1:0-4270 GCA_030045355.1 Bryobacteraceae bacterium | reverse complement strand
CTGGCGCTTGCGTTCGATGAGATTCGCGATTCGGCCGGCAAGCGAGCCACGATCGCGGCCAAGGTCACCGCCGTCGACAACGCGCGCGAATCGGTGGATTCCGATGGCCGCATCCAGGGCATCATTGCTTCCAAAACCGGATCCGGACGGCTCGACAGCGGCATCAATAAAATAAATGAGAAGTATCCCTCCTTCGCCGACCTCCTGAACACCGTGAAACAGGCGGTCCTGAAGGAGCCGGACGCCAACATCGATTACAAGCCGGGTGTGGAGATGACCATTGCTCTCATCAAGCCGCTGGATTGGACGGGCGCTGCCACCATGCCGGACGTGGCTTCCATTCAACCGCAGGATCAACTCGCACGCCTGGTGAACAGCGAACCGTTCCGCACCGCGACCCAGAAGGACGAAAGACCCTCTGACATTACGAGCCTGATGTTTCTCGGCTCTCGCGAGCAGTTGGACGACGCGTTCCAAAAGGCGGGCTGGTCACAGGCTTCGAAGCTGAACGATCAATCCAAGTTCCAAACTTTCCAGGCCATGGCGGAGATGCGCGGGTATCGGGAAGCCCCCGTTTCGGTCCTGCTGCTGGCAGGCCGCGCCCCGGACCTGGTGTTCGAAAAACTGAACGATACGTTTGCGGCGCGGCATCATGTGCGCATCTGGCAGCGTCCCGGCACATTCGATGGCCGCGAGATCTGGGTGTGTTCGGCCACGCATGACACCGGGATTGATTTTTCGGAAGAAAACCGCACGTTTATTCACAAGATCGACACGCAAATCGATCGCGAGCGCGCCAAGGTGGTGAACGACCTTTTGCTCACCGGCCTGGTGCACGGGGTTTCCCTGGTGGAACGCAGCGAATTGCCGCCAAACCTGTTCAACGCCACCGGCGACGCGCTCAAGACCGATGGCGCGTTGGCCGTGATCGAGTTCTAGGCGCGCGGCGCCCGAGCCCGCGCCATCAAGGCGTCCTCTATAATTGGGGCTTGACCGAAAAGGGCTTGATAGAAAAGACGCGGGTCTTCAAATACTACGATCTGCTGGCCAGCATCTTCATCGTGGTGCTGGTGATTTCAAACCTGGTGGGGCAAAAGATTTGCGCCTTCGGGCCGGCCCGCGTCAGCGGCGCGCAACTGCTGTTTCCGATCACCTATATTTTCGGAGACATTTTCACCGAGGTGTACGGCTACGGTGGATCGCGGCGCGTCATCTGGATCGGCTTCGTGGCGAACGCGCTGATGGCCGGGCTGGGCAACCTGATCGTCGCGCTGCCGGCCGCGCCCGAGTGGAAAAATCAGGAGGCCTTCGCCACCGTGTTTCATCAGGTGCCGCGGCTGGTGATCGCGAGTCTAGTGGCGTACTGGTGCGGCGAGTTCGCCAATTCCTTCACGCTCGCCAAGATGAAGCTGATTACTAAGGGACGCTATCTTTGGACGCGAACCGTGGGCTCGACCGTGGTGGGGCAGGCGGTGGATACGGTGATCCTGGTGATCATCGCCTTTACCGGAGAGGTGACGCTGCCGGGAATGATCAGCCTGGTGATCTCGGCGTATCTTTTCAAAGTAATCTACGAAGTGGTGGCGACGCCGCTGACGTACGCCATCGTCGGATTTTTGAAGCGTACCGAGGGGATCGATACGTTCGATTACCACACGCGCTTCACGCCCTTTGCGACGGAGATTTGATTCGCGTGCAATAGATGGCGCACGGGACCGCGACGGTTATTGCCAACCGCGGCCCGTGCGCTTCTGCCATCACCCACGGCAAGCGTACGGCTTCGAGGGTGTTGATCGCGCGCCATGCGGCGCGCAAATGGCGCGAAAGAAAGAAAAAATAAAATCGGAATCGCGGCGACCGCGCCTTAAATATCCTTGAAACTCTCTTGCGCGGACACTTCGAAATCGAATTCCGCGAGGCGCAGAGCGGGGAATTGGAGCAGGCCGGCTTCGGAGTATTCATACAGGGCTTGACTTGCGGGTCCATAACCCAGATGTGCCGCACGCCCCAGCGGCGATAGTCTTCGACGCGCATCATGACGGATGTGAACGAGTCGTCAGGCGCGACGATCTCCGCCATGGCAAAGGCGGGCCGATCCGCGTAGCGGCCTTCGAGGCTGGCACCGAGATAGATCGCGAAATCGACGATTCGAAAAAGCCGAGGCTCAATCTGAACGCGGAGGCCAGTCATCAGCTTCGCGCGACTCGCAAGCCGCCCGAACGAGATCACCAGCGATGTCTTGAGCCGAGAATGTGCGACGTCTGGCAAGGCTCTCTCGACCACCTCCCCGTCCACGTAGTCCTGTTCCGGGCGGTCTTCAAATACCAGGTCCAGGTACTCTTCCACGCCAATGTGCGACTTTGCCAGCACCTATGCCTCGACCTGGGCCAGGAGGCTACCAAGTACCCGCTTGGTGCGATCCGAATTGAGTACTGCCTTCAGCCACTGCAAGAACTCCTCTTCAGAGCCCAATGCACTCTTGGTGGAGACGTTTACCTTCGGAGCTGACACGACCTCGACGGGATAAAGTTTGACCATGCTGTGTTGAACTACGAACAGGTCGTACTTGTAGCCGATAGTAGGCGCCGCAATGCTGAAGGTGTGGAGCACGTCTCCGTCTTCCGACGACCGGGTGCTCACCCTTCCCTCCAGCAGGTTGCTCGTGTGTTTTCCGAGAAGTGCCGCCTGCTGCTTCATGAGCGACAAGGGAGTCACTTTAGGTTTGGCCTCTGTTATGTTGGGCCAGAAATCGAGCATTTGCTCAGCCATGTCTATATCGTCCTATAGATCGAGTGTGAACAGAAGCGGGAAATGGTCCGAAGCACCTTTCCTGTCGGGCCTGCCGTCGCGCCGGGCAAGTGGCGTGTTCCCCGCTCGGTCCACAATCTTTAGCTGATCGGTTCGGAAAGCGTCAATCAATTCCGGGCGCACCAGTACTTGATCGAAGTTGTTCCAGAAATAGTTCACTTGTTCCGCCCGTTCATAGTAATACGTACCGGAAGGCCTGTCTCGATCGTCTCCGAAGTGTCCCCACATGGGGTTATAGAAAAACGAGTAAGCGCGTCCTTGCACGACCCGCGTTCCCCGAGCAGCGACCGCTCTCGAGGCCACAGCGTGAAGTCCGGCCGCGCCGACAACGCCGGATTCAAATGGATTCATGTTGAGGTCACCGACCACGATCGTTCTCCGATGACCGACCTGCCGTTCTACCTCATCAATCGTATTGCTTAAGCTTGTGCACTCTTGCGCTTGGCTTTCCGCGCTCCAGAAGATCTTGCTCGGAAAGTGAAGCGCGACGAGCGAGAAGTCGTCAATCGCGGGAAGGGTGACGCGCCGAATCGATAACCTGGGGCTTTCGTAAATCGGCGACAGATATTGCCTTGGAAATCGCGCGAAAACGCCGATCTCCTCGCTCTCCCCGGGCGCGAAGTAAAACACGGGTTCCTTGCGATTGAGAATATTCAGCAGTTCCACTGGGCTGGCTGTACATTCCGCGAGAATCAGTATGTCCACCGATTCCGCCTCCGCTATCGCGGCAATAGCATCCACGAGCGGCTTCCGATTTGTATTCCAAAACAGGAATGTCAGCATCGACAGACGCTTGATCTATTATGCTACGGGCGCCGCTCGAAAAACGTCCTGACTTGAAAATGTTTGACCGCCATGCTATCTCTAGATACCGTGGGAGGTTGTCGCCATGGCTACTACGGTCTGGAAAGGGCATCTCACTTTCGGCCTCGTCTCATTTCCCGTGAAGCTGTTCACCGCCGCGCGCAGCGAAGGTATCAGCTTTAACCAACTTCACAAATCCGACAACTCGCGCATCAAACAGGTGATCTACTGCCAGGCCGAGGACCAGCCCATCCCGCGCAGCGAGATCGTCAAGGGCTACGAGTACGAAAAGGACCGCTACGTGGTCATCGACGACGAAGACATCAAGAAGATGGCGCCGCCCACGGCCAAGGTGATGGAGATCCTCGAATTCGTCAAGTCCGCCGAAGTGGACCCCATCTATTTCGAAAGCTCCTTTTACATGGCGCCGGACGAGGCCGGACAGAAGCCCTACGCGCTGCTCTATGACACGCTGAAGCGCACCGGCTACGTGGGCGTCGCCAAGATCGCAATGCACAACCGCGAGCACATCGTCATCTTCCGCCCCGGTCCGCACGGCCTGTTGATGCACACCATGTATTACGCCAATGAAGTGCGCCGAGTGGAAGAGTTTCGCACGGACACCAGCCTGGTGAAGGAGCAGGAGCTCAAACTAGCA
>JASIGB010000987.1:0-6373 GCA_030045355.1 Bryobacteraceae bacterium | reverse complement strand
CCTACGCGTCGATTGTCGTCTCCACTTCCGAGCGCGGTGCGGCACAAGCACCTCAACTGCGGCAAAACGAAATCCAGCGCCGCGCGAGCATTCCCGGCGCCTCACTCTCTGATGACCGCTTCGCAAGCCTCCTTTCCTCCGCTGTCGACCAGTTCCTCGTCTCCTGCGGCGATCGCAGATCCGTCATCGCCGGCTATCCCTGGTTCACCGACTGGGGCCGCGACACCATGGTTTCCCTGCCCGGCCTCACGCTCGTCACCGGCCGCCATGACGACGCACGCCACATTCTCCGCGCCGCCGCACGCAGCCTCGATCAAGGCATGCTGCCCAATCGCTTTTCAGAATCCGGTGAAACTCCGGAATTCAACAGCGTGGATTCTACGCTCTGGATGTTCCACGCGGTCCACGAATTTCTCTGCTACATGCGCGATTACGATTTCGTCCGCGCCGAACTTTATCCCGCGCTCGCCGAAGTCATCGCCTGGCACCAGCGCGGAACGCGTTACGGCATTCGTGTCAATGCCGGCGGCCTGCTGCACGCGGGTGGACCCGGCGTGCAACTGACGTGGATGGACGCGCGCGTCGAAGGGCGTGAAGTCACCCCGCGCACCGGCTACCCGGTCGAAATCCAGGCGCTCTGGCACAATGCGCTCCGCGTGATGGCGCACCTGGCGTCCGTTTTCGGCGACGCGGCCGAATCCGCGCGCTATGGCGCGCTGGCCGATCGTTGCCATGAGCGCTTCGCCCAGACGTTCTGGAACCTCGAAGCCGGATGTCTCTACGACGTCATCGGCGGCGACGGCCAACCCGACGCCGCCATCCGCCCCAACCAGATCTTCGCGGTCAGCTTGCCTTATCCATTGCTCACGCCCGAGCAGTCCTTGCAGGTGGTCGATGTCGTCGAATGGGAATTGCTGACGCCGTACGGTTTGCGCACGCTCTCCCCGCGCGATCCGAATTATCATGGCCGCTACCAGGGCGGCGTGGCCAGCCGCGACGGCGCTTATCACCAGGGCACGGCGTGGCCCTGGCTGCTGGGTCCATTCCTGACTGCGTATATCAAGGTTCATGGCGCAACCGATCAGGCGCGGCGCCGCGCCGATGATTTTCTGGGGTCCTTACGCGCGCACCTCACCGCAGCGGGCGTGGGCCAGATCTCGGAGGTTTTCGACGGCGATCCGCCGCACCGTCCCGGCGGCTGCATCGCGCAGGCCTGGAGCGTGGCGGAAGTGCTGCGGACCTATATGGAAGACGCCCGCGGGGTACGTCCCGAGTCAACATCTTAACGTGTTTCGTCCGCGCTGCCGCCGACCAGGGCGTGCAGTCCTTCCACGATGCCGCGCAGCGAGCTCGATTCCTTGCTCAGGCGCTCGCCGGTCTCGGCGCTCTGTTCGGCGTTGGCGGCTGCCTTCTCGCTCACCGAGCGCATGCGCACGATGGCCGAGCCGATCTCGTGCATGGCCCGTTCCTGTTCCTGGCTTCCGGTTTGCACCTGTTCGGCCAGCGTGGTGACAGCTTCGGTGCCATCGGCGATGGAACGGATGTGTGACGTCAAATCATCCAGGCGTGCTTTGCCCTGTTGCGAACGCGTGATGGATTCCTCGATGAGCGTAGCCGTATCGTGGGCCGCCGTGGCGCAGCGCTGCGCGAGGCCGCGAACCTCATCGGCCACGACGGCAAATCCCATGCCGGATTCGCCCGCCCGCGCCGCCTCCACGACCGCGTTCAGGGCCAGCAGGTTGGTCTGGAACGCGATCTCATCGATGACCTTGATGATTTTCGAAATTTTCTCGCTGGATTCGCCGATTTCGTGCATGGCCTGCCTGGTTTGCTCCAGCGCGACGTTGGTGTCGCCCATCTCCCGCCGGACGTTTTGCACCAGTTGGCTAGCTTTGGCGGAGTGCTCGGCGTTCTGGTGCGCCGTGGCCACAACTTCTTCGCTCGAAGCGGAGGTCTGTTCGATGGAAGCCGCTTGATCGGCGGCGCCCTGCCCCATGGCGAGGCTGGCCTCCCGCACCTGCTCAGCCTGTTGCGACACCATTTCGGCGCCCGCCTTCAGCTCCGAGGCAAACTGCCGCAGCAGCCGATTGATCTGCCGGATCACCACGAGCAATGCCACGCCGCAGACCAGGCTGAGCGCCAGCAGCACGGCTGTGGTCCAGTTGGATCGCGACACGCTGCGTGCCGCCGTCACTTGCGCGGAGGAGCGCAACTTGTCCTGCTCGGAGTCCAATTGATTCGCCGCTGCGTCAATCTTGTCCATCAGCGGCGAAATGTTGTCCTTGATCAAGGCGTGAGCCGCGGCGAAGTCGCCCTTGGATGTCAATTGCAGATATTGTTCGTAATCGCTCTGCCACTCCGCGATTCCCGCGCGGATGGTCGCCAACGACGCCTTGGCCTGTTCGGTGTGGATCAGCAGAGTCAGTTGCTCGACGCTCGCCGCGGCGCCCTCGGCCAGCTTTCCGAAATCTTGGCGGCTTTCGCCGGCGGAACTTAACTGGTGACAAACCGCGCAATCGCCCAAAGTCCGTACATTGTTCGAGCGCGATGAGTTGACCTGCAGCACCTTGCTGACCGAATAGGCAAACTGCGTCGAAGTCGAAAAATCCTTCATGTCGCGCAGCCGCAGCCGGATCGCCGCCGTGAGATCGGCGCTCTTGGCATTCTCATTGACCTCCCGGTCCAAGAGCCCGCCCAACTGGCGCGCCGTCTCCACCGAGGAGAACATCAACAGCGCCGCCAGAGCTAAAACTACGCCGAAACTTGCCGATAATTTCTGCCCGATCGTGAAACGTTTACGCAACTGGCCTCCTGCAACGCGATCCTATTCATGCCTATCGTCCGCATGGTGGGAAGTGTGAATTTGAGCCCGCAAAAGGGCTTACGATGAATTGTGAGGCGTTTCCTTCCTGCTCTCCTCGCTGCGTTCGCCATGCTGGCATCCGGCCCCGCTCAAACGCCCGCACCCTACTCCGCCGTCGAAATCGATCCCTTTACCCCCGCCCCGCACGTCGACTTCTCTCGCGAGTACCAAAGCGCCCTGGTTGATGACATCGCCCGCGAGCTCAGTGTCGAATTTCCGACAGTCATGATCCTCCGCCAGGGCGACACCGCGCCCGGCGAGCCCGTCCTCCGCATTTTAGGAACAGTCACCGAGTTCAAACCCGGGAACCGGACCAAACACCTTCTGTTCGGCTTCGGCGCCGGCGCCAGCGTGGTGCGCGCCGAGGTCAGTTTTCAGAGTGCCAACGGCGGCCAGACGCTTCAGGAACGCGACCTCACCGGTTCCACGGGCCTCGGCGGCGCCGACTCACAGGGCGCTTCCGAGAGCCTGGCCAAGAAAATCGCCAAGATCTGTAAGGCCGCTCGCTGGTTATCCAATTGACTTCCCTCTTCGATTGACCCGCGCCCGTCCGAAACGCGCCGCGGCGCTCAAGCGTCCCATTTGGTAAGTGGCGTGCTCTAGCGAGCGCGCGGGAGAGGCCTGATATCTTGCTCCGGCCGCGGGCTTTCGACTATTTTGGAAAGATGAGGTCAGCTTGTTTCCATCCGTATTGCTGGCTCTGCTGATCGCGGCCGGAACCCTAAACCAGCCCCCTCAGTCCTATCGTCTGGAACGTCAATCGCTCCCCGACGGGGCCGAATTCGTCACTGTTTTCGGACACCTGGGCGGCTCCGGCGAGGGTCCGCAAAACACCGCTCAAAATGGGGACGTCCCGCTACTCACCGTGTTTCGCGATTCGTTCGGCGATAGCGACCCGGCCAACGACCGTCTGCGTTACGTCTGGATTCTCACCAGCACGAAGCCCACCGTCTGGCAGCGGGCCGCTTCCGCGCTTTCGTTCGGATATTTCCGCGCCGGGAGCCGCCGCCACGCCAATCGCGTCCCCACCCCCACGCTCGACTTGGCCGCGCCGTACCGTGGCGTCTTGAGCAATCTGGCCACCGACGGCCTGCAAGCGCTGGAACTGGACCCGCTCGGCGCCGCCATCCGCACTACTACGCGCACCTATCGCGGCAATTCCAGCGACTATGGCAAATTGCAAGCCTTCGAGGCACTGGCCACCTTGGACAACCTGGACCGTGATACGTCCAGCGTAGCCTTGCTGCCCGACAGCCAGTTCCGTGAGATTTATGCGCGTCTCAGCCTCTCCACGCATGCTTTCGGGGGCCTGGTTCGCGAGCAGGAGCTGTCGCACTATTACGACAAGCAGTCCAGTGAGCTTCAGGAGATGCGCGCGCATAATTGGGAGCTGCTGCGCCAGCGCGCCGAGCTCAACGGTCTGCTCTTCGAACCGCTCGCGCTCTCCTCCAGCACGCCCAGTCAAGCGATGCTCTGGATCGCGCGCTCGGATCTCGAAGCTCGCCCGCCGCATCGCTTTGACGGCCAGTTTCTGGGGATCGCCAACCCCTGGAGCGACGAGCGGCTGAAGCATTGGACCGGCTACACACAAGTCCGCTACTTCGATTCCGACAACCAGCCGGTTCCCCGCGGCACGCCCGGCGCGCGCAGCGAAGAAATGATTCCGCTGGCCCTCTATAGCCTGGACTACCCGCGCGTCCCCCTGCTGCTGGCCGATTTTCGCGACGGGATGAGGCCCAAGCGCCGCGAGATGATGAGCGACGGCGCCACCAGCCTGGTCACAGGAGTGTTTGGAATCACTTTTTTCGCCTACCCGGAGGTTTTCGCCGCCGATGCGCTGTGGACCTTCGTGCGCGGCCGTCACGGCGGCGCGGTGAACCGCGGCGCGCGCCTCAAAGCCTATTCCGAAGCGCGTGAGTTCCTGTCCGTCGATACGGCGCTCGACCCGGCGCTGAAAATCGAGCTGCAGCGCCGTTTGGACCACCTGGCGCTCAATCCGCGCGAAAACAAGGTTTCCAGCGAAGCCGAGCTCGCGCGTGAACAGTACGCCGCGCTGCTGAAGTGGGCCGAATCTCCGCGCGGCGAGGCCAAGCTCGAGCGCGACCGGCGCAAGGAGCTGGAAGCCGACACCGAATCGCGCGGCAGGCGATTGTGTCTCAGCTTCGCGCGCGTTTTCACGCGCGGTCCTCACGTCGATGCCGAAGAGCCCGATCCCGTGCTGCGCGCCCAGCTCGACGCTTATCGGCGCTCGGCCTATCACATGCAGTTCCTCGACCAAGTCCTGGCGTCCAGCCCCAGCCCCGACGTGACCTGGGACGCGGCCGCCATCAGCCGCTCCATTTCGGCCCTGGCCTCGGAAGCGCCATCCGAGCCCAAAGCCCAAGATCTCATCACGCAGGTCTGCGCCCGCTCCACCGACGCGGGCCTCCTGGCCACCTGCTCGCGCGCTCTCCAGGACCGCGAAACCGCTCCCGCCGTGGCAGCCGCCGGCGGATCGGACCGCGCGTCTTCGATCGCCTCGGTGCAATGACGCGGCGCGCGCCGCTGGCTGTGCGACTGCTCGCTCCCGGCCTGCTTTTCGGGCTCGCGCTCCCGCTCGCGGGTCAGTTTGACCCGGGGGGCAAGCGCGAGGTCAAGCGCGTCGTCCTCATCAAGCTCGACGGCGTCCCCGAGAACGTGCTCGAACGCGAGCTCGATCGCATCGACCCCGTCACGCACAAAAGCACCCTGCCCTGGTTCGACCGCGTCTTCCTGCAAGACGGCACGCGCATCGACAACTTCTACGTGCGCGCCATCAGCCTTTCCACGCCCTCTTGGTCCTTGCTCGACACCGGCCAACATCTCCAGATTCATGGCAACGCCGAATTCGATCGCTATACCGGCCGAGTCTACGACTACATGAATTTTTTCCCGTTCTACTTGAGCTATGCGCGCTCGCGCAAGGTCGACATGCCCGGCGTCGAGGTGCTGGACGATCAGAAAATTCCGCTGCTGCTCGATCGTTTTCCCTATGCCGCGCGCTACCAGAGCTTCGAGCTCTACCAGCGCGGCGTGCGCTGGGAAACGCTCAAGGATGCGCTGCCGCAGCATTTCTCGCATGGGCTGCGCCAGATTTTCGACGAATGGACCATGGGCTTCGCTCTGGGCTCGAGCGTCGAGGACCAGACCGAGCGCGAGCTCATCGCCAAACTCTCCGACCCCCAGATTCAATACCTGGACTACTTCACCGGCGATTTCGACCATACCGCCCACGCCGCCTCCGATATCGTTTCGCAGCGCCTGGCGCTTCAGCGCATCGACGCTCTGATCGGCCGCATCTGGATCGCCATCCAGTCCAGCGCCATGGCTTCTCAAACCATGCTGGTCGCCGTGTCCGATCACGGCATGAACACCGAACCCGGCGTGTACAGCCAGGGCTACGATTTGCTGCACTTCTTCAACAGCCGCGCCGGCGGCGCGCATCACACCGTCACCAACCGGCATCCACTCGATGAATTTAAGCTCAGCGGC
>JASIGB010000986.1:0-4194 GCA_030045355.1 Bryobacteraceae bacterium | reverse complement strand
ATCCAGGAAGCGACATTATTCAACGTCGAATCCTATTTCGGCTGGACCATTTCCTCCGCGGAATTTCTCCAAAACGTCCCCGCTTCCTAAACGGGCGCGTATGATTCGCGCGGTTTGCTAACGCCCAAATCGGTACCAGCCGGGCAGCAACAAGGCTCGTGGCACGCGGAACACGCATCCCATTGCGACATACCACGACGGCCGGACTCCTGACACGGTACGCCCGGCGGACACATCGATCTGTGCGTGCCGGCCCGCGCCGCGAAAGAAGCCCGCGTCCACTACCGTCTCGCTTCCCTGCGTGCGATCGATGGTAGTGCGAAACGTCTCGGCGAATACGGACACGCCGGCTCCCACGGCGCGCGCGCCCCAGACGCTCTCTCCGGCGCTGAAGTAGCGCCCGCACGGATTGGTGACGGACGCCAGATTCGCGTTGGCCGCCAGGCTGAACTTGGCGGGCAAGTCTTTATATGCCGCTAGCGTAAAGGATGGATCGTGCCCCGAGGTAGTGAATGCCGACCCCCACGCGGGCAGAGAAACAGCGCCCGTGACCGAGACTTCCGGCCGCTGACCGCCTTGCTTCAGAAATCTCCATTTCGCGCCGATCGCGTAGTCATTCGGTCCTGACACGGAGTCGCGGTGGCCGGAGAAATTCTCGGTCTGCCAGCCGTAGCCGTTCGTGCTAAAGCGCAGCTCGAAGGCGTCTGTGATTCCGAAACGCAGCAACGTCTGCGGCCCGGAAAAGCTCGACACGTCGGCGCCTCGATCGCGCGACGATTCGAAGGTAGAGCCTTGTTCCAGTTGCAAAACTCCCAGGCCGACGGCGCCGCTGGTAGCGGTGAAACCGGGTCGTTCGGTGGATAAATCGCCCATTTCCTGTGCGCGCGCTGCGGCGCACACTACGAGCCAAAGACAAAAGCATCGCATACTTGGCTCATCGGAAGGGTGCTGGGAAGTATGCGCGCCAAATACGCTCGCGAAGCGTTTCTCGCAGCCGATAAGTTCTAGAGAACCTATGAGCTCACAAATGACCGTTGGCAGGAAATTGACGTTGATCGGGGGGCTTCTCATTGGCCTGACGATCGTGCTCGGCGCGGTCAACCTGGTGGAGCTAAAGAGCATCCAACAGGTGACGGCCTCGCTCGCCAACGACGCCCTGGCCGGGGTTTCGGCGTGCAGCAAATTGGAAGCCTCGTTCCTGGAGTTGCGCGGCGATACCTGGCGGCACGTCGCGGCCGACGATGACCAGGATAAAGCGGCCATGGAGCAGCAGATTCAGCGTCTGGAAGGCGAGGTAGCTGCGGATCTGAAGGACGTCCAGGCCGCCATCTATGCCGACGAGGAACGCGAGATCAACCGCAAAATCGATCCGGCGGTGCAGGCTTACTATGCGCTTTGGGAGAAAACCAAGGCCCTCAGCCGCGCCGGCAAGGAGAAGCAGGCGTATCAGACCTTCGCCGGAGGAGCCTCGATGTTCACTGCCGCTCGGGACGCCATCCGTGCCGAGACCGAATACAACCGTAATCTCGGCACAAAGTACACGGCCGAGGCTGTTGCCATCGGCGCGCGCGTGCGATGGGTCACCTGGGGTCTCCTGCTGCTTTCCGTAGCGCTGGGGTCGGGTATCCTGTTCTTTTTCGTGCGCAGCCTGAACCGCGCCCTGCGCGAAGCCGTCACCGAGCTCAATGAAAGCGCCGGACAGGTGGCCAGCGCCTCGGCCCAAGTGGCTTCCTCCAGCCAGGCGCTCGCGCAAGGCTCGTCCGAACAGGCCGCATCGCTCGAGGAAACCTCCTCCTCGAGTGAAGAGATCACTTCCATGACGCGCAAAAACGCCGAAAACTCCGCTGCTGCGGCCGGCCTGATGACCGACGTCGACCAGCGTGTCACCGAAGGCAACCAGACCCTCCAGCAGATGGTGCAATCGATGCAAGAGATCACCGGATCGAGCGACAAAATCTCCAAAATCATCAAGGTCATTGACGAGATCGCGTTCCAAACCAACATCCTGGCCCTAAACGCCGCGGTCGAAGCCGCCCGCGCCGGCGAAGCGGGCATGGGCTTCGCCGTGGTCGCCGACGAGGTGCGCAGTCTCGCGCAGCGCTCCGCTCAAGCCGCCAAGGATACCGCCGCGCTCATCGAAGAATCGATCGCGAAATCCAATGAAGGCAGCACGCGCCTCGAGCGCGTAGCCGAAGTGATCCGCGCCATCACCGACAGCACGGTGAAAGTCAAAACTCTCGTCGACGAAGTTAATCTGGGCAGCCAGGAACAGGCGCGTGGCATCGAGCAGATCTCCAAGGCCATCGCGCAAATGGATCACGTCACCCAGAGCGCCGCGGCCAGCGCCGAGCAAGGCGCATCGGCCAGCCAGCAACTCTCCGCTCAGGCCGAAGCCATGAAACACGCGGTCCGCAAGCTCGCGCAGTTGATTGACAGTGAAGACACGAGTTCCCACAGCCGGCGGACGGCAACGCCCTTGCATCGCACTCTGATGCCGGCTCCCGCCAAAAGTGGCTTACGCGCTCTGACCTCGGCCGCCGCGCCTTCCGCCCCGAGACTGCTTGGCAACTCAGCCCCCACCGCCGCCGAAAAGCAGTTTGCGGAAAGCTTCGAAGAAATGTAACCTCCGTTAGGCGTAACCCTCCTCCTCTCAGCACCCCCGCAACCCGCAACGCCTGTTCGCACGCGTGCGTCCTCTTTGTGTTACGCTGCACACAAACTATGCCTGAATTTCTGGCCAAAAAGCCCCTCGACATGATCAAGGTGGAGGTGGACGAGGTGGGCGAGCACACTCTCAAACGAGCGCTCGGGCCAACCAATCTTGTCGCGCTCGGCATCGGGGCCATCGTCGGCACCGGCATCTTTGTTTTAACAGGATCGGTGGCAGCCCTGAACTCCGGTCCTGCTGTGGTGCTCTCATTCATCTTTGCCGGAATCGCCTGCGCCTTCGCGGGCCTGTGCTATGCCGAGTTCGCTTCGCTCATTCCCATCGCCGGCTCCGCCTACACCTACGGCTACGCAACGCTGGGCGAGCTCATCGCCTGGATCATCGGCTGGGACCTGATTCTGGAATATGCGTTCGGCGCCGCAACCGTGGCATCCGGGTGGGCGGCCAACGTGGTGCAACTGCTCGCGCGGCTTGGCATCATCCTCCCGCCGCAATGGATCGATACGCCTGGAACCGAGCTCGCGTTTTATCGTGGCCTGTGGCAGCCCGTCGCCTCCCTGCCCGCCGGAGTAAACGCCGCGGTGCTCCCGCACGCCACCGCGGTCTTCAACGTGATCGCGTTCCTGGCCATCGCCATCGTGACCACAATTCTGGTGATCGGAATTCAGGAATCGGCCACCGTCAACACGATCATTGTGTTTATCAAGGTGGGGACGGTGCTGGTGTTCATCTTCATCGCCGCCGGGTATGTAGTCGAGCATTGGGCGCTCGCCAAGGCGAACTGGACCCCGTTCATTCCACCCAACACCGGCGAGACCGGGACGTTCGGCTGGTCCGGCATCATGCGCGGCGCGGGCAAAATTTTCTTCGCTTATATTGGATTCGACGCCGTTTCCACCGCCGCCCAGGAGGCCAAGAATCCGCAAAAGGACATGCCGGTGGGCATTCTCGGATCGCTCGCGATCTGCACGGTACTCTACATCGTCACTTCCTGGCTGCTTACCGGCGTGATCAGCTACACGCGCTTGAACGTGGCCGCGCCCATCGCGCTCGGGATGGCCGAAACCGGCGTGCAGTGGGGCGAATTTCTGGTTTTGATCGGCACCATCCTGGGACTGAGCACCGTGATGCTGGTGATGCTGCTCGGCCAGTCACGTGTGTTCTTTTCGATGTCGCGCGATGGCCTGCTGCCTCGCTGGGCCGGTTCGGTGCATCCGCGCTTCCGCACGCCGTGGATCTCCTCCATCGTCGTGGGCGTCTTCGTCGCGTTTCTTCCGGCCATTCTGCCCATCGGCGTGCTGAACGAAATGACCAGCATCGGCACGCTGCTGGCATTCGTCATCGTGTGCGTCGGCGTGTGGGTGCTGCGAGTCCGGCGGCCCGACCTGGCGCGGCCTTTCAAAACTCCGCTGGTGCCCCTGGTCCCGATTCTGGGTGTTCTCGCCTCGCTGGCCCTGATGGTCTTTCTGCCGCTCGCCACCTGGATTCGCCTAGTCATCTGGCTGATCATTGGCATGGTCATCTAC
>JASIGB010000985.1:0-10828 GCA_030045355.1 Bryobacteraceae bacterium | reverse complement strand
CAGGCCGTCCCGGCGCGTGCCGAACAACACCCCGCCCACTTCGTTGCCGCCGCGCGAAACCTGCAGCAGCTCTTCACAAGCGAAGGCCCTAACTTCCTCCATGAGATCGAGCGGATATTCGATTCCGCCCGGCATCTGGGGGACGCGCCATGAAGCGAAGAGTGGGAGAGAGACCATTTCTTTGGCCGCCCTGTCTTTGGTCGCCATGTCGTTTGTCGTCATGATTGAAAAAACTTTCTGGACGACTGATCTGGACCGCCGCCGCGGTGGTGGTATCGTCGTCGCCACCGTCGTCGTCGTCAGCCGGCTCGTGCAGGTGATAATAATACGTGATTCCGCCCATGAGTAAGCAGAAAAATATAATTCCGATCAACCAGCGGACCGTGCGCCCGGTCCAGACGCGCGGCTGCTCCACGACGCTCGCGGTGAGACGCACCGAGCACCAGGCTAGGCCCAGGATGCAGCCCAGTTTGACATACCAGGGCATGAGATCCAGGTGGCCTTCGCCTCCGATTTCGCTCCACATCGTGACGATCGCGAGCAGCGCGATGAGAAACTCTAAGGCGTAACCCAGCCGTAACCAGGACAATGGAATCCCCGGAACATTCTCTGGAGCGGGCGCCAAACCCGGACCCCGCGCAGACTCACGCGACGCGGGAGAAAAGTCGGACATCTCCGCCACCACGCCCAAGTTCGGCTGCGCCGCGTCCTCGGTCCGCACTTCGAGCCGTTCGGATACTTCGCTTGGATTCACTTCACCCAACGTATCATGTTCTCGTTACCACCATCCTCGTTGCCGCCACGATTTTCCTGAGCGCTTTTCTGCTTTTTCAAGTGCAGCCTATGATGGGCCGTTACATCCTCCCGTGGTTCGGAGGCGGCCCGGCGGTGTGGACGGTCTGTCTCCTGTTCTTCCAGGCGTGCCTGCTGGCGGGCTATGCGTACGCGCACTGGCTGGGCAAGCTGGCGAATATCCGGCTGCAGGCGTGGATCCACATCGGATTGCTCGCGGCGTCGCTCACCTTCCTGCCTCTGCGGCCTGACGCCACGCTGTGGAAGACCGTTACCAGTGGCGATCCCTCCGGACGGATTCTGCTGCTTCTCGCCGCAACCGTGAGCGGGCCGTACCTCTTGCTGTCCGCCACGGCGCCGCTGGTGCAACGTTGGCTCACGCTTCGCGATCCCGGAAAACAGCCCTGGCGATTGTACGCACTCTCGAACTTCGGATCGTTTCTCGCGCTGCTGAGCTACCCGCCCTTGGTGGAACCTTTGCTGCGGCTGCGCACGCAGGGCGCCATGTGGTCCTTGCTGTACGTGCTGTTCGCGGCGCTATGTGGGCTTACCGCCTGGCGCCTCGGCTCGTCCCGGCCGGCGGGGGAAATCGCCGTGAGCGAAGCGGAACCGTCCGAACGGCCCACACGAGCGACTATCTTGTTTTGGCTGGGCCTGGCCACCTGTGGCTCTGTGCTTCTGGTGGCGACGACGAACCAGATTTCGCAGGATATCGCGGTGAGCCCGTTCTTGTGGGTGGCGACGCTCGCGATTTATCTGCTCACTTTCGTGCTGGCTTTCGAGAGCGACCGGCTGTATCGCCGCGCGTTGTTCGCCATCGCGGCCGGGATTTTCGCCCCTGTCGCCTGCGCGCTGCCCACGATTTCCATTGGGCTTTCCCTGCGTGCGCAGCTCGCTGTATATCTCATCGCGCTCTTTGTGACCTGCATGATTTGCCAGGGCGAGCTGGCGCGATCGCGCCCTGCGCCGCGTTATCTCACGTCGTTTTACTTGACCATCGCCGCCGGCGGCGCCCTGGGCGGCGCATTTGTGGCCCTGATCGCGCCGCGCATCTTCACGGAATTTGGCGAATACCCGATCGGGCTGGCCGCCGCCTGCTTGCTCGGATTCCTGGGATGGATGCGCAGCGGCGCGATCCGGCAGTGGACCAGCCGCAATTTCGCCGTGCGGCTGCCCCTGATGGCGCTGCTGATCGGCGGATTTACCGCCATCGCCGCCACGGTCACCGCCGGCAATCAGGGCGCTCTCGCTACCGCGCGCAATTTCTACGGCATCCTGCGCGTGATGGCGCGCGAGGACTCCAACGGGGCCTATCGCGAGCTCCAGCACGGCCGCACTCGGCACGGGCAGCAATACTTGAGTGCTGCGCGGCGGGACTGGCCGACGTCTTATTACGGACCGCACAGCGGCGTTGCGATCGCGCTCCACGCGCTGGATCAGCCTCATCACGAGATCGCGGTGGTTGGATTAGGCGCGGGAACGCTCGCAGCCTGGGGCCGTCCCGGCGACACGTTCCGCTTCTACGAAATCAATCCGGACGTGGAACCCATCGCGCGCACCTGGTTCTCATTCTTAGCCGATTCCAAGGCCCGGACCGAGGTCGTGCTGGGTGACGCACGCGTCGAACTGGAACGCGAATTGGCCTCGGGACGATCGCACGACTTCGATCTGATCGCGGTGGACGCATTTTCCGGCGATTCGATCCCCATGCATCTGCTGACGGCGGAGTGCGCCGACATTTACCGGCGGCGGCTGAAACCGGGGGGCGTGCTAGCACTGCACATTTCCAATCGCGCTCTGAATCTGGATCCGGTGGCTCGCGGCATGGCGGGCTACCTGGGATGGACGGCGCGCCAAATCATCTCGGGCGACGAACCGGCGACCGGCGAAGCCAGCTCGCGCTGGGTTCTGATGACTTCGAACCAGGCGTTTCTCGAACGCGCGGGACTCACACACCAGCTCTCCGGCTGGAGCAGGCGCGCGCCCATCCTGTGGACGGATGACTTCGCGAGCCTGTGGCCGGTGCTGAAGTTCTGATGGGACCGCCTAGCCGGGCTTTGAGCGCCGGAGGCTGCCCGCGAGGGCAAGCTTGACCCCGCGAGCGAGATTCCGCTCGACGGCCCAGAAATACGCCAACCGTTGCGTGCTCAGCCGGCCAGGTACCGGCGCAGCCATGCCTGAGCCAGACGCAGCTCGTGACGGACCACGTGCACGGAAATCGATAGCACCGACGCGCATTCCTCGGCTGTCATGCCGCCGAAATAGCGCATCTCGATGAGCTGAGTTTTCAGCGGGTCGGTGGTGGCCAGACGGTCGAGCGCCTCGTCGATCAGCAGGAGCTTTTCGTCGGGATGCGAGCCGAGATCGCCGATGGTCGTCGACTGCACCTCTTCGATTGCACTCCGCTTTTGAGCCGCGCGCGCGCGGGCCAGGTCGACCAGAACCTGGCGCATCACCCGGGATGCGATTCCGTAGAAGTGAGAGCGGCTCTCATACGAAGGCTGCTGCCCTTGTGCCAGGCGGAGAAAGGCTTCGTGAACCAGGGCGGTGGTTTCCAGAGGCCGCGGATCGCCCTCCCGCTTTAAATGCCCGGCGGCAAGTTTCTTCAGCTCGCCGTAAACCATTGGCATGAGCGCATGCAGAGCGTCCTGATCGCCGGCGTGAACCCGCTGCAGGAGCTCGGTAATTTGCATGGCCGCTTGCCATCGTACAACGGCGCCGGAGAATGGTGCAGTGCAATCCCGATTTCTCGTGCAAAAAGTTACGCGCACGTGCCAATTTTGCCGGGCAATCACGCAGGTAGTAGTGAAAGGGTGCTGGCGACACTTTGCGCCGGGCCGGTGTACTTCTGTTGCCAGAACCACAAACGCTTAAATTTGGAGAAAACCATGAAGGAAGATCTGAAAACGAAAGCCGAAGAGGTAAAGCCTGAAAATTCTAAGCGAAACGACCAACCCCTGTCGCCCGAACAGATCGCTGAGATCTCCGGCGGTAGCAGCGATCCCTGTGAAGGAGGTCAAATCCGAAACCGGTAAGTTGTTCAGGCGGTTGATCGATGAATTGCCAAAAAGGAGTGAGTGCGAGGCTATGAAGGTCTATACCTGGGACGAAATTTCGGAGGAACGGGTCAACCCTCTGGCCTCGCGTCAGATGATCCATAGCGAGACGATGACGGTGGTGCGCCGCCGGCTGGCGAAAGGCGCCATGCTGCGGCTACATCAGCACGCCAACGAGCAGGTCGGCATGATCGAGCAGGGCAAGCTCAGATTGATCGTGGAGGGCGAGGAACGGACCGTAAGCGCAGGGGAAACCTACGTGATTGCGCCCAACGCTCCACATTCGGTAGAGGCGCTGGAAGACTCCGTCGTCATGGATCTGTTCTCGACGCCACATCGATAGCGTGGGGCTGGTAGGGATGGCGAGTCAGAACCTCTTTCGCAAGCAGGCGCTCGAACACGCCACTTCCCCGGACAACCTGGAGCGGCTCATGCCGGTGACGGGCGCCAAAGATTGGCTCATCATTGTAGTGCTGGGAGCGCTTCTTGGTCTGCTCGGCGTTTGGTCCGTGAGCGCTCATGTACCCACCATCGCTGCCGGGCGTGGCGTCATTCTGCGCCCCCGGCAAGTGGTGGAAACCCAGAGCGCGGCCGCCGGGCGCATTCTTTCCATCCGCGTGCGGAGTGGAGACCGGTTGCATGTGGGCGATCTCATCGCCACGGTCGACCAGGACGAAATCCGCAAGCGCATCGAAGAAGATAGACGAACTCTGGCGGCGCTCGAACAGGAGGACGGCAACGAGAGCTCAGCCGGCCACGACCAGATCAGCGCGCAGAGTCAGCAGGACCGCACCGAGCGTGCCAGCCTGGAAGCACAACGCGTAAACCTGCGAAAAGACCTGGAAGGGGCGAGCGCATTAAAGCCCGTGCTGGAAACGCACGCCAAGGCGACTCACCAGTTGGTGAACGAAGGACTCATGGCATTCGCCTCCCGCGAGGTGTCCGATGCGGAATCGGCGGTGCGGGACAACGATGCGAAAATCTACGATTACAATTCACGCCTCAGCCTGATCGATGGACAACTCAACGAAATCGAGACACGCAGTGTGTCGTTGGCCCGTCAGATCCTGGATGAAGCGGCGGCGCGCCGCAACCAGATCGAGCAGCTCCGCCGAAACATCGAGATCAATGAATTTGAGCTTCGGCGGAATGGCAATATATTCAGTCAATATTCCGGGCTCGTGGCGGAGGTTCTGGCGGCGCCCGGCCAGGTCCTGGCCGTGGGAGGGCGGCTGCTGACGCTGGAAGCGGACGGGGCAGAGACCCCGCTCATCAGCATTTCCTATTTTCCCGTGCGTGACGGCAAGAAAATTCAACCCGGCATGCCGATTCAAATCACGCCTGACACGGTGGAGCGCGAGCGCTTTGGCGGCATTGTCGGCAGCGTGATCTCGGTTTCCCCGATACCGGTCACCAAGGATGGCGCCAAAAGCGTCGTGGGAAATTCGGAACTGGTCGAAAGCCTGATGCGGGAAGGTGCCTATATTGAGGTCCGCGCCCGCCTGGAAACCGACACGGCAACCTTCAGCGGCTATCGATGGTCTTCCTCTCGCGGGCCACAGATTCAAATTACTTCCGGGCTCACCCATTCCACGCGCGTCATGATCGAACGCCGCGCGCCGGTAACGTACCTGTTGCCGGTCTTTCGGGAAGCAACCGGATTCTACTGAGGCCGATGAAATGAAGACTGCGGCCTCGCTGCGTGAAGGCAGAGTCCGTACGCCCATGATTCTCCAAATGGAGGCTCTGGAGTGCGGCGCCGCGGCGCTCGCCATCATCCTGGCGCACCACGGCAGCATCGTGCCGCTGGCCACGCTGCGCCGCGAGTGCGGTGTTTCCCGTGACGGCTCCAAGGCCAGCCACATTCTTCAGGCCGCCGAGTCGCACGGGCTGATCGCCAAGGCGTTCAAGCGCGATCTGCCAGAATTGAAGGCCACACGCTATCCGTTCATCGTCTACTGGAATTTCAATCATTTTCTGGTGGTCGAAGGCTACCGCCGGGGCCGCGTTTATGTGAACGATCCAGCCACCGGACCGCGCTCGGTGCCGCTCGACGAGTTCGATACGTCCTATACCGGCATCGTCCTCACCTTCGAGCCAGGTCCCGACTTCCGGCGCGGGGGGATGGGGCCGAACCTAGTGCTGAGCCTGTGGAAGCGATTGCGCGGATCTGTTATGCCGATCGCCGCAGCCAGCGCCGCGGCTCTGTTGCTGGTGATTCCCGGACTCATTACACCAGCTCTGATGGAAGCCTTCGTCGACAAGGTGCTGGTCCAGGGACTGCACGACTGGGGCCGGCCCCTGGTGCTCGGAATGCTTCTCGCCGCGCTTCTCCGAGGCTTCTTGGGAGCTGTTGAACTAGGAATTCTCCGCCGTCTGCAAACGCGCCTGGCGGTCTCCAGCTCCGCCCGCTTCGTGAGGCACCTACTTCAGCTCCCGGCTTCCTACTATTCGCAGCGGTACACAGGCGAGATCGCGGGCCGCATCGCGCTCAATGACCGGGTGGCCGACGTGTTATCGGGACGGTTGGCCACTACCGCGCTGGATGTACTCATGATGGTCTTTTATCTCGCGGTCATGTGGCGGTTCAACCTGTTGCTCACCGCCGTCGCCGCTGGCTTCGCGCTGCTCAATTTCGCAGTGCTGCGGTGGTCCGCGCGTCTGGCGAGAGAACGCAACATCCGGCTTTCGATGGCCGAGGGCCGGGCGGCGGGCGTTGGCATCGCGGGTTTACAGAGCATCCGGACGATCAAAGCCTCGGGCCAGGAATCCGACTTCTTCGCCCGCTGGGCTGGATTTTTCGCGGATCTCAGCCATTCTCACCAGGAATTGAGCATCGTCAATTATTACACCGGCGTGGTTCCTTCGCTCCTCACCGCGTTGATGACCGCCTGCATATTGGGGGCCGGCGGCTTCGAGGTGATCCACGGGCACATGAGCATTGGGATGTTGGTGGCCTTCCAAAGTTTGGCCGCAAGCTTCCTTCTGCCCGTGAACAGCCTGGTGGAGCTGGGCGCGCAGATACAGCAGGTCCAGGCCGACCTCACCCGGTTGGACGACGTGCTCGGAAGCCCGGCGCCACAGGAACCTGCCCTTTCCGAAAATGACGCTGTGCCCGTTCGCTTGACCGGGCACGTGGAGTTCAGGAACGTTACTTTTCAATACAGCCCGGTGACACCACCCATCGTAGAAAATCTGTCGCTCATCGCCCAGCCGGGGCAGCGGATCGCATTGGTAGGCGCCAGCGGGTCGGGCAAGTCAACCGTTGCAAAAATGTTGGCTGGTTTGTATGAGCCCGTGTCGGGCGAGATCCTGTTCGATGGCGTTCCAGCCACGATCGTACCGAGGGAAATCCTGTCGAATTCTCTCGCCATGGTCGACCAGGACATCCTGCTGTTCCAGGGCAGCGTGCGCGACAATCTCACGCTTTGGGATGCGTCCACTCCCGAGCCCAGCCTCGAAGCGGCTTGTCAGGATGCACTGATCGATGGTGTCATCCATGCTTTGCCGGAGGGCCACGCGAGCGAACTGCTGGAAGGCGGCGCAAATCTGAGCGGCGGTCAGCGCCAGCGCCTGGAGATTGCCCGCGCCTTGGCATCCGATCCGTCGATCCTGGTGATGGACGAAGCGACCAGCGCGCTGGACGCTGAAACCGAACGGCTGATCGACCGCAACATACGCCGCCGGGGATGCACCTGCTTCGTGGTGGCGCACCGGCTGAGCACGGTGCGCGACAGCGATGAAATCATCGTGCTCGACCGCGGACGCGTGTTGCAACGCGGAACGCACGATCGTCTGATCCGCGAAGACGGTCCTTACCGAGCCCTGTTGGCGAGTGACGATGACCCGGATGTGCCTCACCTATGATCGCCAGGACCTATTGGCTACCCGGCAACCGGCCGCTCGTTCTCGATTCCACGGTGCCATCGGCATTCGCGATTTCGGGCTCTGCCGTGGTCTTCGCCGTCGACAAAGCAACCGGGGTACGGCGCCCGCTGTTCTCTGTGGATCCCGGCGAACCGCTGCTGCCGCTGCCCAGCCCGCCCGATGCAGTTTGGGTCATTGTGGCCGTACCGTTGGAGTCCTCCGGCCTGGAACTTGGCCAGGAGACGCACGAATGGGCCGGCGTCGTGGCGTTAGAAAACTGGCTCGCCAAAATCGGCGAAGCGTTCCGAGCGGTAACCGGCGCGCTGGAGATGCAGTTCCTATTGCCTTCTCAAAGACTGGTCGTAGAGAAAGGCCAAAAAGCCGCCATCGAGGAGGGACTGACGTTTGTCCGCATCGAGTCTGGCCGTGCGCTGGCGGGCGCCGAAGTGGGGGCGGGCGCCACGATTGCGCTGGTCCCCGGGCTGTGGATCGAGGCACTCGAGGACTCGGAATTGCACGTCCTCGAAGAGCCGCCGCCGGACGTGCCGGATATTATCAATGCCGCTTTGAAACGAGTTGTTCCGGCTTTCATTGCCGCTCTCGATGAAGCCGAACGCCGGCGTGAAGAAACGGATCGAGAGCGTTTCGCAAATCGCCGGTGGTGGAATGCGCGCGAGTCGGCGTCGGCGGTGCGATCGCTCGCCGGCGTCGCCTCCGAAGGACTTCGCGATTCCGAGTTCGAGACTGCGGGACGAGAGCCCGCTAGCGAGGACCCCCTTTTCGCAGCTTTTCGGATGGTGGCTCATGCTCTGGGAGTAGCGGCGCGCCGCGCTTCGAGCTACCGATGGGGCCAGGACCCCGCGCTGGAGCTCGCTCACGCCTCGGGCGTGCGTACCCGAAGGGTTCTGCTTCGGGGATCCTGGTGGCGCAGTGAAAACGGGCCGCTTCTAGCGTTTCAACGCGACGGAAGTCCCGTGGCACTGCTTCCGGCGAAGACAGGATTCTTCGGCCGGGCGCGCTACGAGATTTTTGATCCAGTCGAAGGGACCTGGCGGCGCATCGGCCGGGGCAAGGCGGCAAGCATCCTGCCCTCGGCTCGCATGTTGTACCGGCCCTTACCGCAGGACGCCTCTACCGGGGCGCTCCTTCGGCATGCACTGGCATTCCGGCGGCGCGATCTTGCGACCATCGCAATCGCCGGCGCCGCCGCGGGGATATTGGCTTTGGCGGTGCCGCAAGGGACAGCCATCCTCATCGGACAGGCCATCCCGGATGCCGACAGCAGTATGGTTTGGCAGGTAACGCTTGGAATGGCCGCCGCTGCGTTCGGCTCAGCCCTTCTTCTTCTGGTTCAGGCTATCGCGACTCTGCGTACCCAGACCGCCGGTTTCATTGCGCTTCAAACCGGAGTGTGGGACTATCTGCTCCGGCTCGGCCCTTCCTTCTTCCGCGGCTTCACTGCCGGGCAACTCCGCTTGCGCGCGGACGCTCTCACCCGTATTCACCAACTGCTGACGGCCGACGCGCTCAACTCCGTTTTCGCGGCAATGGCGTCCGTATTGGCCCTGGCGCTGATGTTCTGGTACAGCCCGGGGCTGGCGCTGATCGCACTCGCGGGCGGAGCTGTATTGATAGCCGGGGCGGGGTTGGGGGCGCGCGCTCTCTACCGGGCTCTGGAGCGCTATCAGGAAATGGAAGAGAAACTCTTCGGTTTCGTCGTCCAGGCCATCCAGGCCGTATCCAAACTCCGGGTTGCGGGAGCCGCGGGTCGAGCTTTTTCCCACTGGGCCCGAGCTTATAGCCGGAAGCAGAAAACCGCTGTGTCGGTCAGGAGGATCCAAGACGAGGTTCAAATCTTGAACATGCTCATACCGACGGCAGCAACCGCCCTCGGCTTTCTGTATCTGCTGAGTCATCCCATCCCGTTGGGAGCCTTCCTCGCCTCGAACGCCGCGCTCGCCGCGTTTCTCACGGCCATCGTGTCGGGAAGCACAAGATGCGCCAGCGCGGTTTTAACCGCGAATTTGTGGCATCGAATGCGCTCCATCCTTGCCGCCAAACCGGAAGTCGACGCTTCAAAGAGTCATCCCGGCCGTTTGCGCGGCGCTATCTCAGTGGAGGCCGTGACCTTTCGCTACCGGGCGGACGGACCGCTCATCCTGGACAATGTCTCCATCCAGGCCAATCCTGGCGAATGCATCGCCTTGACGGGGCCGTCCGGTGGAGGCAAATCCACTCTGCTGAATCTGATTCTACGCTTCGAGACCCCGCATTCCGGCGCTATTCACCTGGATGGCCGCGAACTTTCGAGCCTCGACATTGCCGCCGTACGTAGACAAATTGGCGTCGTAACCCAGGACGCCAGAATTCTGTCAGGTTCAATCTTCGAGAACATCTGCTGCGGAGGAGCACGAAAGCTGGACGAGGCGTGGGAAGCCGCGCGCGCCGCCGGTCTTGCGGATGACATCGAGGGTCTGCCGATGGGAATGCATACGGTGATTTCCGAAGGTGGCGGAAATATCTCCGGAGGGCAGCGCCAGCGGCTCCTGATCGCACGAGCCCTGGTGCTAAAGCCATCCATCTTAATTTTCGATGAAGCCACCAGCGCACTCGATAACCGCACGCAAGCCGTCGTAACGGCGAGCCTGAGGCGCCTCAAAGCCACGCGCATTCTGGTGGCGCACCGGCTCAGCACGATCCGCAATGCCGACCGCATCTATGTAATCGACAAGGGACGCGTGGTTCAACGGGGCACCTATCGCGAACTGGTCTCGCAACCCGGCTTGTTCGCGCGTTTGGCAAAACGCCAAACCGCGTAGCCCGCCGTCCGCGAAGGCGGAAACTGTGCCTAGGCGTCTGTTCCTCCACGATCAAGCTTCCCAATAGAACTTTCCGGCCAGTTTTTCCCTTCGGTTCCGCATGGAGAGACAGGAGGAGTAACACAATGGAAAATCTCGAAAAGCCATTTGAATCAGAGATCGGCCGCGGATTCGACTGAACTCAGCGGCGCGCAGTTGGAAACAGTAAACGGCGGGCAGTGGGAGTACACCAAGCAGGACGACACCGGTGCGGCCAAGGGTACCGAAGATCAATCTCTCTAAGGGAGCCGGGGC
>JASIGB010000984.1:0-7061 GCA_030045355.1 Bryobacteraceae bacterium | reverse complement strand
ACTTCCGACGTGCATGCGGTGGCGCTCGACGTGAAGACCGGCAGAGTGGTCTGGGATCAGCCGCTGGTTGAAGAGCGGGGCTTCGGCCTCTCAGGCGGTCCGCTGGTGGCGAAAGGCAAGGTGATGATCGGAACCAGCGGCCACGTCGGCGGCAAGAACTACATCGTCGCGCTGGATGCCGAAACCGGCAAGCTCGCCTGGCGATTCAACACCATCGCACAGCCCGGCCAGCCCGGTGGCGATACTTGGAACGATCACACGGCCGAGGAGCGCAATGGCGGCTCGGTCTGGATCGCCGGAAGCTACGACTCCGCGCTCAACCTCGCCTTCTTTGGCGTTGCTCAAACCTATGATACGGCCTTGCTGGCAAAGCCGGTGAGGCCGGGGGCCAACACCGATGGCTTATATACGGACTGTACCCTGGCCATCAATCCTGACACTGGCAAACTTGTCTGGTATTACCAGCACCTGCCGAACGATCAGTGGGATCTCGACTGGGTATTTGAACGCCAGGTCGTGCGCATGCCGGTGAACGGCGTGGTTCGGCCGGTGATCATGACCTCGGGCAAGCAAGCGACCTACGACATTCTCGACGCAGAGACGGGAAAGTGGATTTGGTCAAAAGATCTCGGCCTCCAAAATATCGTTTCCTCTATCGATCCTGTTACCGGCAAGAAGACCATCAATCCCCAAACGCTCCCGGGCGACGGGCAAACTCACCTCGTCTGCCCACATGCCGACGGCGCCAAGAGCTGGCTTCCGGGTTCGTACAATCCCAACACGAAGATTCTGTACGTACCGCTCGTTGAGGCGTGCATGGATCTGATTCCGGTCACCGATGGCAGCCGGACCTTATTATCCACAGGCGTTCGTCCGGCCGTTCGCCCTCGACCAGATTCGGACGGCAAGTACGGCCGCGTAGAAGCCGTCAACATGCTGACTCGCGAGGTGGCGTGGACCGAGCGCCATCGCGCGCCGGTGTCCAGCGGTGCGCTGGATACGGCCGGGGGTGTGATCTTCAATGGCTCGATCGACCGGTTCTTTCGCGCCTATGACGATCAGACCGGCAAACTGCTATGGGAAACGCGACTGAGCGATGTGCCGAGCGACGCCCCAATTTCTTACAGTGTGAACGGCAAGCAGTACGTCGCTGTCGGCGTGGGCAACGGCGGCGCGCAGGCGACGGGCTTCGCGCCCCTGGTGCCGGAAATTCAAAACCTCGACCGTGCTCCGGCGGTATGGGTGTTCCAACTGCCCTGACCGGCGCTTCCTGCCCACTACCAGACAGCCCAGTCGGAGATTCATTTTGCGTAAGGGCTTTCTGCATGTGCTGAATCCATTTGCTCGTTGCGGCCACCAGGTTTCCGGGCGCAGGTAGGTTCGCAAGACACGGATATCTTGCGCCGGACGGAACGGATGATTCGATAGCCCGAAGGCATGTGGCTTCTGCAGCCCGCTGGTCGAATCGCTGCTTCGGCCATAATCCGTAACCTCGGAAAATGGGCAAGCCGAATCGGGATTTTCCACGCGAATGCGTCCTTGGTTGGAACTCCCGCCGGGTATGAGTGAGGTCCTTTTGCTAATTTTTCAGTCGGGTGCGGCAATGGCTTGACGTAGCGCATCCGCAGCCGGCCGGTACTCGCGGAAAGTTGTTTCCGTGGTTCTGCTGGACTTGTGCCAAAACACCGAAAGCTTGAGGTCAAGGACGAGGCGGCTCACAAGCCATACCGAATCGGTTACAGGAGCCATTTCCAGCTCCATCCTTGTGCCCGGCATAACCCGTGCGAAGATCCCGAATACCGATACCGGCTTGATCGCTTCAGCGTCGGCTTTCACCCAGTGGTAGGTTTCTTTATCGACCCACAGCCTGCCCTTCATGCCGGTAAGAATCTTCGCCGTACGATTGGGCGGGCGGTAGCCCGCGCGAGGGCGGGCGGCGAATACGTACGTAAGATGGCCGTTGACGGTCTCTTCTCCAGCAGTAGTGAAGTCGAACGCCTGCGTGAATTCGCGCAGCAGAACGCCGTTCTGGTCGCGAATCCTAAGGTACTGCTCCGATCGCTTGGCGGCCTGTTCGGATGTCTCGCGCTTTCGGCGCTCCACTTCCTGCCGGAGCCGCTGAAGTTGCTCCCGTTGTTGATTTTCTGACAGCGATTGGTCGCCGATCGCGATCGGCATATAGTAATCCGACCCCTCAATCAGGAACACCTGGTGAGTTTTGGATGTGGTAACGCCTTTGGCCGTCGTCACATCCCGCTGGACGAACGCAAAATCAGGTGCGGCCACCCAATCGGCCTGCATTTTGGCCGTGGCCTGTTCGAGGATCTCCTGCGGGTTCTGCGCGGCAGTCGCGTGAAAACACGCACAGAGCATCGCGATCATGGTCCTACTGAGCGGCATTCCAATTGCCCGTCCTACAAGTATGGGACCATCCCGCGTGGCGGTACTCAAAACGACCCCCGGTACTGTGATCCGCGATTACGGGCGGCTGATGCGCTTGGCTAATTATCGCGATTTCCTGCCGCCGGATCGGGACACCGCGCTCAAAATCAATATCAGCTGGCACTGCTTCTACCCGGCTTGCTCCACCACACCCTGGCAGATCGACGGCGTCATTGCGACGCTTCTGGAGGATGGCTATTCCCGGGAGCGGATTTATGGTTGTCACAACCGCACGGTCGTGGTGAGCGCGCGGCGCGGCGAGATCGCAAATAAGCACAAACCGGTGCTCGAAAAATACGGGTTACGCAATGTACACCTGTACGACCCGGGCGAAGAATGGGTGCGCTACACGCCTCAGGCCAGGATGCTGGTTCTGGATAAGGTCTATCCAGAAGGCATTCGCATCCCGAAGCGGCTCATCGGATCCAACGTGATTCATTTGCCCACGATGAAGACACACGTCTTCACACAAATAACCGGCGCGATGAAAAACGCCTTCGGAGGCCTGCTCTTCGAGAAACGCCATTGGACGCACAGTGTGATTCACGAGACTTTGGTCGATTTATTGGCGATCCAGAAAGAAATTCATCCCGGTCTTTTCGCCGTGATGGATGGAACCTTTGCGGGCGACGGCCCTGGGCCGCGCTGCATGATCCCGCACGTCAAGAATTACATTCTCGCCAGTGGCGACATGGTGGCCATCGACGCGGTAGCAGCCAAGATGATGGGGTTCGATCCGCTCTCCATCAAATTCATCCGTCTAGCGCATGAGCGGGGCTTGGGTTGCGGCGACGCGCGGGACATCGAGGTGGTGGGCGAGGACATTTCGAACGTCGATTTCCACTTTCGGCTGGGCGATACCTTGGCCAGCCACGGCCAAAAGATGATCTATTGGGGGCCGCTCAAGCCGCTGGAACATTTTCTGCTTCGCACGGTCATCGCACCGTGGTCGTACGTCGCCTCCATCCTTTATCACGACGTTTACTGGTACAACTTCGTCGGCCGTGCCCGCGTGAAGCGCGCGCTCGCAACCGATTGGGGCAAGCTTTTTGCGAACTATGGGGGTGAGCGAGATGAAAAAATCGTCCAAACATACGCGCCGACATGGCATTAAACTAGCGATTTCGACGCTCTCTGGTGGCCTTCTGAGCGCCGGGGCGTTAAGTGCGGCAACAGGAGAATTGACGGCCCGTATTCCCCCAGCGCCGGCCGGCGCCTCCGGCGGAGCGCGATTCGCGGATTCCATCTTCAATGCGGATCGGCATGCGCGTGAAGCGGGAATCCTCGAGCAATTGCTCCAGGGCAACCTGCCGGACTTCCTCAGAAAGCTGGTTCCCGTGAAGCTGGAACACCGGCCCCGGGGCGGGAAGCCGCTGGCGGTAACGATCTTCGTGATGCCGGATTACCTGGCGATCGGACAGGACAGTGATTTTCTACGGATTCCGATGAACCTCCACACGGCGGTCGCCGTAGCGGGCCGCTTCGGTTTTCTGATACCAACGCGCAAAATGGTAGACGCGATTTATGCTCAGGCGGAATGCCGCTTTACGCCCCAGCCTCTGCCGGCGGGTCCGCGGATGACATCCACCGAGTACTATCAAATGCACAATTCGATGATCGAGCAGCAATCGCGGGCGCGCGGGTTCCCGTTCGGCGCACTCGCTTCCGGACATAAGAAAGACGTGGTGATGACGAATCGCCTGATCGCGCGGCCGGGACAGATCGCGATTTATGGATGGCATCGTGCGATCGGCGACCCAATCCAGCCGCTGAGCACGGTGCATGGAGCCAATTACGCCGACTACAGTCACGGCATTCGATTAGTGGCACGTCTGGCGGCGATCGAGGGTGACCTTCGGCCAGTGACTGACATTCTGCTCGATCCTTCCTTCGCTCATGTGTTGAGCGACGAAGGGATCATTCGGGCGAACTTGGCGCTCGGCATCGGATAGACTATCGCAGAGTTTTGCAACAGCGGAAGCTCAGGTGATAATTGGCGTGACTGTGCTGGTCCATCACCCGACTGCCGTGCCAAAACGGCGCGCGCCAGCGGCACCAATCCTCGTGTGCGCGATAAGTGTCGAAGATGAACCAACTCCCTTTCATCTCCGTATAGCCTAATTCCTTGCTTCCCAAGCTCGACATCTGGCTCTCGTTGAGCGGAAGATTCATGTGCTCGGCCGCATTGCCGTTCAGGTCGTAAACGAACAGTGGGCTGTGACAGGCGGGAAAATCGCCCGCCGGAAACGTGTTCGATCCGCAGCCTGTCCAGCTTCCGCCGTTGCAACCGGGAGTTTTCGTGCTGGACGTAGCGCAGATGCCTTTCTCGTATTCCGGACCGTAGCTCCAGCTCTTGGTCGGTTCGTCGGCGCGGTTGTGGGCCGCGCGCATCCGTTCAATGGCGGCGTTTGGTGGAAGCCCCTGGGCCAAATCCCAGCGATAATCGGGAGGCTCCAGGTCGCCCGCGCAGGCGCCTTCCCACTCGTGCGCGTCGCACAAACGCTTGCCTTCGATCTCGCAGACTTCGGCCGCTTCACGCGCCTTCACCCACACCACCGGATACACGGTGGGGATGTCTGGAAATTCGAATTGGTCGATGCAGACCTTGGCGTCCTCCGGTTTCTGCGTCTTGGGATCGTAGAGCGGCGCCATGTATTTAGCGCCGCAAATCTTCTCGAACCCCGGGTTGGCGTAATCGATTCCGAGCCGCTTCAGTTTTGCCTGCGCCTCTTCAGGCGTCACCGGGTGCCGCGTGACGGCGGGGTTGCCCTGTCCCATAATGCCGGAGCCGGCGAAAAGTTTCCGGATCGCGGCCATTTGCGCATCCGACAATCCGTGAACCTGCTGCAACTGCCGGAACAGGATCTCGTTCTGTTCCTGAAGCGCCGGGCTTCCGGCGAACACCAACGCGCATCCAACTAGCGCCGCTCCCCACATCCACCATCGCCGGACTTTCATGGTTTATCCTTTCGCATGACATAGAAGAAATCGCGGTTGTCGGCATAGCCGAGGAATCGCGGAATGATCTCTTGGGAACTCGATTTATCCAGCTCGGCCATGCCCTTGATGAGATGATCAACGAACATCTGCGCGCCGGCGCGCCGGTACAGAGCCATGTACGTGTGTTCGAGAGCGTTCATGTCCAGCAGCATGGCATAGTCGCAGCGATAGGCTTGAAAAACACGCGCCATCGCCGATGGCGTGGCCGAGGAAAACACCGCGTAGATCAGGAATCGCTTGTTTCCGCTGCGCTGAATCGCGGCGCCCGAACGCAAGCTGCGCAGCTTCATCTCTTCGGTCCCGGACCAGTTGCCGGGGCCCCAGGTCTTCACCAAAGGACCGGGCACGGTGGATTGAGACGCCGGATCGAATTCGACGACCGGCACGCCGTTCTGCCGCGCATGTTTGATCCGGGGCACAAGCCTGCGGTCCTCTTCTGTCCAGGTCTTCATTCCGACCGAGCCGTCGTCGAGCACGAAAATCGTCGACAGTCCAGGCTGCAGCGTGCTGAACACAACACCGTTTTCGATGAAGCCGTAATGGCTGCCGTGGTTCTTCAAGGCGAGTTCGCCGTATTTGAACGCGCCGTGTTCGCGCTTGAAACCGCCGGTGAAGGTTGCGACCGTCAAAGGCGCATGCTGTGGTGCGATCAAGCCGGTGGAGACCAGTGGAGCTATGTTCCCGATTCCATCCGGACCGGGCAACGCGGGGTCTCGCATCCGCGGAACTATATGCTCGGACCATCGTACTTCTGGATGTTCGGTACCGAGCGCGTAGCTGAGGTCGAATCGATCAAGATCGAACGCCGCCAAATAGCACAGCGAGGATGCTTCCACGCTGTCCAGATTGTTCACGCGATCCTCGTGGCTTGCAAGAATCGTGGGGCTGATGAGATTCGGCCGAAGAATACTGAGGTACACTCCCGGATTTCCGGCCGCCGGGTACCACGCCCCCGGCGATAGACCGTTCCGTTGCGGACTGTCCAAGTCTATTCCGAGATTGTTCGAAGTCAGCGTTTCACCGGCATACGCGGAATTGATCGACGCGGGCAGTGGCGATTCCCCTGGCTTGGATGCCTGTGGACCGCCGCCCGTCGCGACTTCGCCGGTTTCGCGATGGGCGTCTCCCAGGAGGATGTGACCGAGTGAAATGATCTTTTCGGCGCCCCAAACGTGGTCGCGGAGAAATTCCGTCGCCGCTTCCAGATTCGTGCGATGTCCGGTGGCCGGGTTGCGTAGATAAATCCGGCCGTCACACAGCGGCTCGTAAATGCGCGCAGAAGCTCTAGCGTTTTCCAGCACGGCTGCCGATCCGAACAAATCGCAGGAGTACCGATCCTTGCTTTCCACGATTATCAAGCCCGAAGGATGTTCCTTTTCGAGGGTGAGTTTTCTGGTTCGAGGACTTGCGTTCTCCAAATGATAGGAAGCCTCAGGTAGGCCCGCCCAGGCGACCTTTAGCAGATACCATGCGTTGATCGCCGGATTGAGATTGATGAGGGCCGCAGTGCCTCTCTTGCCCGACGACGAACAGATTTCGATCGAAGCCGACTGCCGAAACGGCTGCAGATCGACGATTGTTTTGGGACTTTCGGCGGCTTGCGCACTGACCAACAGACA
>JASIGB010000087.1:0-4511 GCA_030045355.1 Bryobacteraceae bacterium | reverse complement strand
GCGGCGTGGGTTGCGCGGCGAGTTTATCGCCGGGGGACGCGGTTTTCGCGGCGAAGGACTGCGCGAGCGCGGGAAAAGCGGACACGGAGAACAGAAGAAGAGCGGATTGCGCGGCGAGCAACGTTGCTTTCATATTGCATCCTTCGGGGCTTTGCTAAAGAGTCCTTCGGGACTATCCTATAGAGGCCTTTTCTGACATGTCAAGCACGTTTGGATGAGTGAGTAACGCGTTACGGGTGAGGTCTCGGCGTGGAAGGCCCTCGCGCTGCCGGACTCGCTGACCTATCAGATCCGGGCATTCGAAACTGTTGACAGCTAATTTGTCACGTGTTAGGATTGCGCATGCGCTCACTACTAGCAGTTGTGCTACTGCTTATTCCCGTCTGTATCAGCGCCCAGGAAAAGAAGGGCAATCCCTTTGAGAATCCGAAAAATCTCAAGATTCTGAAAGGCGAAAGTGGACCACAGCTCCAGATGACGATGCGCGCGTTCGCGGCTGCGCTCGGTCAGAGGTGCACCTTCTGCCACGTTATGGGCGATTTTGCCAGCGACGACAATCCCAAGAAAGAAACCGCGCGCATGATGCTCACGATGGCGCGCGGTATCAACGAGACGCTGAAGGCGCCGGAAGGAAAGCGCCTGGTGTCATGTTATACGTGCCATCGCGGCAGCACGGAGCCGGCAACGGAACCTCCCGCCGCGCAGTAACGGCGTTCGCTGGGAGCTCCGGCGGCAACCATTCTTCAGTTTAACCAGCGCTCATGGGCGATTCCGCCTGTGAGCGCTTAATTTTTTCGGTACTTCTGAGCGTTCACCGTTACAGCTTGCACCGTACAAACTGTATGCAACACAAAACAATGAATTCGCGTGTCAGCGCGCGGATGAGTGATATATAATCGCAGAGGCCATTCGGCAAACACAACTCCACACATCAGGTGCGGATTAACTAAGGAGAGACGATGGTAAGTTTGGCAGATGCACGCCGCGTGATCGCCGCGGCGGAGAAAAAAGCTACGGAAATCGGACAGCCGATGAACATTGCCGTTGCCGACGAAGGCGGCAATCTGGTGTCCCACGTGCGTATGGACGGAGCCTGGATCGGCAGCATCGATATTTCGCAGAAGAAAGCGTACACTTCGCGCGCTTTCGATATCGCGACCAAGGATCTGGCCACCCATTCGCAATCGGGCGGGCAGTTCTTTGGAATCCACGCTTCCAACAACGGCAAGATCATGATCTTCGCCGGCGGTATTCCTCTGAAGAAAAACGGAAAGGTGGTGGGCGCGATCGGCGTCAGCGGCGGCTCGGGTGAACAGGACCATGCCGTGGCTGAAGCGGGCGCAGCCGCGTTCTGAATCAGCGCCTTGTTGAGTTGACCAAGGCTGAGTTGACCAAGAAGTCGAAAGGAGAATTGGTAAATGGCAAGTAATCGAGGTGTAGTGTATCTCGCTCCGGGCAAAGTAGAAGTGCAAAGCATCGACTATCCGAAGCTGCAGAATCCCGCCGGCAAGAAAATCGACCATGGCGTCATCCTGAAGATTGTCACCACCAATATCTGTGGTAGCGATCAGCACATGGTGCGCGGCCGGACCACCGCGCCCGCGGGCCTGGTGCTGGGACATGAGATCACCGGCGAAATCATCGAAAAGGGCAGCGACGTCGAGTTTCTGAACGTGGGCGACCTGGTGACGGTGCCGTTCAATATCGCGTGCGGCCGCTGCCGGAATTGCCGCGCGGGGTTCACGGGCGTTTGCCTGAACGTCAATCCGGCTCGCGCCGGCGCGGCCTACGGCTACGTCGACATGGGCGGGTGGGTAGGAGGCCAGGCCGAATACGTCCTGGTTCCCTATGCCGACTTCAACCTGATCAAGTTCCCTGACAAGGCCAAGGCCTTGACGAAGATCAAGGACCTCACCATGCTATCGGACATTTTCCCGACAGGCTATCATGGCGCCGTCACCGCGGGCGTGGGAACCGGATCGGTGGTGTACGTTGCGGGCGCGGGACCAGTCGGCTTGGCCTGCGCGGCTTCCTGTCATTTGCTGGGAGCGGCGGTGGTGATCGTGGGCGACATGATTCCCGAGCGTTTGGCGCAGGCCAAGAGCTTCGGGTGCGAGACCGTCGACCTGAAGAAGGACGCTTCTTTAGCCGATCAAATCGCGCAAATCGTCGGAACGCCGGAAGTGGATGCGGCCGTGGATTGCGTCGGGTTTGAGGCGCGCGGACACGGACACGATGCGGCCAAGGAGCATCCCGCCACGGTGCTGAACTCGGTGATGGAGATCACGCGCGCCGCCGGCGCCATCGGCATTCCCGGGCTGTATGTAACCGGCGATCCGGGCGGCGTGGATGCCAACGCGAAGGTCGGCAACCTGCAAATTCGCATCGGCCTCGGCTGGGCGAAATCGCATTCCTTCTTTACGGGCCAGTGTCCGGTGCTCAAGTACAATCGTCAACTCATGATGGCGATTTTGCATGACAAGGTGCATATCGCCAAAGCGGTGAATGCCACCATCATCCCGCTCGACAAGGCCCCGCAAGGCTATCAGGACTTCGATAAGGGTGCGGCGAAGAAGTTCGTTATCGACCCGCACGGGTCGACCGCAAAAGCCGCTTAGACCAATAGCCGCTTAGCCCCTTTGCACTTTCTGGAGCAGCTCGCGAACCTGGGCGGTCATTTCCAGCCGGAAAGGATCGCCGGGAGCGAGCTGCTCCAGGTTCGCCGTCACCGTCGTCAATGCGGACCGCGCTCCGGCAGTCAGCAGGTTTTTCGCCGTAGCGAGGTCCGGTGCGACGGCGGCGTGAATGAGTCCGGCGGCCTGCTCGCAAAGCGCGAGACCCAGGGCCGCCGCGCGCGCCACACTCCAGGGGACTTCGACAGTTTTGCGAAGCGCCGCTTCGGTGGATTCACCGCGCTTCCGCGCATCCAAATACTGGCGGTAGGCAGCGATGTCCCGGTCCGCCAGGTGGGCCAGCAGTTGCGATTGGTTGCGCTCCTCATGCAGCAGACTCTCCGCCAGCTCGTGGTCGCCTGCGAAATCCTTGCGTTTGGCAGCGATTTCAAGAACCTTATTAAGAAGCGCGAGGCCCAGGCTCGCGGTCACCGCGGCGGCGCTCACTCCCGCCGGCACGGGCTCCAAACCGGCCAAGCGATCGCGAAACTCCGCGAGGGTGCTTGTCCAGATGGAACCGGATATCGGATCGGACATTTAAGAGAGACCGATGATGCGTCCGGTGCTGATGTCAATGTCCACGTCATAGTAGCCGGGCCGCGTGGACAGTCCGGGCATGGTGGACATCGCTCCGAGCAGCGGATACAGAAACCCGGCGCCCACGCTGGCGCGGATATCGCGCACCGGAACGATAAATCCGGTGGGCGCGCCCTTCAGGTTCGGATCGTGGCTCAAGCTATATTGCGTCTTGGCCATGCAGATGGGCAGCTTGTCGAAGCCTTCGCGCGTGTACAGCTCGATTTTCTTTTCTGCTTCCGGCGAATATTCAACGCCCGCGCCGCCGTAGATGTCTTTCACGATTTTCTCGATCTTTTGTTTGATGCTGAGCTCGAGCGGATAGAGGAAATGGAAATCGGCGGGCTTTTCGCAGGCAGCGATTACGGCTTTACCGAGTTCCACCGCCCCTTTGCCGCCTTCGGCCCAATGGTTCGATACCACGGCGTCGGCGGCGCCGGCTTCGATCGCCAGACGCCGGACCAGCGCGACTTCATTGTCGGTATCGTCCTTGAAGCGATTGATGCCCACCACCACGGGAATTCCGAACGCGCGAACGTCCGCGATCAGGCGCGTCAGGTTCACCGAGCCCTTCTCCAGCAATTCGAGATTCTCCTGCGTGTAGGCCGCGGCGAGCGCCTGACCGGCTACGACCTTCGGCCCGCCTCCATGCATTTTGAGCGCGCGAATGGTGGCTACCATCACCGCGCCGTCGGGCTTCAGTCCGCTGTAGCGGCACTTGATGTCGCAGAATTTCTCAAAGCCCATGTCTGCGCCGAAGCCCGCTTCAGTGAGCACATAGCCCTCGGGACCCACTAGCTTCAGCGCGATCTGATCCGCCACGATGGATGAATTGCCATGCGCGATATTGGCGAATGGTCCCGCGTGCACGAACGCGGGCGTGCCTTCGAGCGTCTGCATCAGGTTGGGCATGATGGTGTCCTTCATCAGCACGGTGAGCGCGCCGCTGCAGCCGATGTCGTCGGCGCTGATGGGTTCGCCGGCGCGATTGGTGCCGATCACCATGCGGCCCAGCCGCTCGCGCATGTCGGCCAGACTGGTGGCGAGCGCGAGGATCGCCATGATCTCGCTGGCTACGGTGATGTCGAATCCCGTGGAGCGCGTGAAGCCTTTTTCTTCCGGGCCTTGGCCGATGGTGATGCCGCGCAGCATGCGGTCATTGGTGTCGACCACGCGCCGCCAGGTGATGCTGTCGGGATCGATATCCAGCCGCGCGAAACGGCTGCGCTCTTCGGGCGTGAGCTCGTTGGGATCGGTTTTCGA
>JASIGB010000983.1:0-3892 GCA_030045355.1 Bryobacteraceae bacterium | reverse complement strand
GAATTTCTTCCACTGCCGGCTTGTTGTCCGGCGGCGCGCAGCGCACGGCCGCACTGATGTAGGCATCCTTCAGCTTCAGGCCGTCATCGCGCGACCGGCTGGTGGCCTCGGACGCGAAGCCGGTCTCAAACAGGATCTTGTACAGAAAATCGCCCGAGCTGTCGCCCGTGAACATGCGCCCGGTGCGGTTGGCGCCGTGAGCGCCGGGCGCCAGGCCGATGAGCAGCAGCCGCGCCCGCGGATCGCCGAAACCCGGGACCGGCTTCGCCCAATAATCCCAGTCGCGATAGGCGCGGCGCTTGACGCGTCCGACTTCGGCGCGATAGGCCACCAGGCGCGGGCACTTTTCGCAGGCCACAATCTCACGCTGCAAAATTTCGAGACTATTCGACGGAACCGAGCCGCGCACGTCAGTAAGCGGTAAGTCTATCGCGAAACCGCCAGCCGCATGTTCTCGATGGAGGCTTCGAGCGACGTGAGGTCCGCGCTGGGATGGGTCTGAATCACACTGGCGAACAGCGATACTAATTCCGGATCGCGCCATCCGCGCCGCACCTCTTTTTCCATCACCGCGAACGCTTCCTCGGGTGTCAGGGCGGGCTTATAGGGACGTTCGGTGACCAACGCGTCGTAGATGTCCGCCACTTGCAGAATACGCGCCAGCAGCGGGATGTTTTCGCCCGCCAGCCCATCCGGATAGCCCGATCCATCCCAGCGCTCATGATGGCTGCGAATGATGGGCAACACCGGCGCCAGGCTCTGCATCGGACGACAGATCTCTTCGCCGCGGATTGGATGGCTGCGCATGATCGCCCATTCTGCTTCCGAGAGCGCGCCCTGTTTGAAGAGCACCGCATCGGGAATGGCGATCTTGCCGATGTCATGCAGATAACCGCCGCGATACAGAGCCGTAAGGTCCTGGCTCCCGAGGCCCAGCGCCTCGCCCAGCATCACCGACGCCACCGCCAGGCGCTGGCAATGCTTGCCCGTGTATTGATCGCGATGCTCCACGGTTTGCGCCAGGGCCAGCAGGATGGTTTCGGCTTCTTCGAGTGAATCGATGAGGGACTTGTTGCGCAACATCGCCCGCACGCGCGTCCGCACCACCGCCGGATGCAGGGGCTTGATCAGAAATTCGTCGGCGCCGGAGGAGATTCCCACGATCTCGTTCTCCACGCCCTGGATATTGGTGATCATTAGCACCGGGATCAATTGCGTGCAGCGGCGCGCTTTCATCCAGCGGCACAGCTCCGGACCGCTCATCTCCGGGAGCATCAGGTCCAGAATCACCAGGTCGATTTTTTCCGCTTCGAGCAGCGCTGTGGCTTCCGAAGCCCGGTGCGCTTCCATGATTTTGTAGGGCGTGGTTTTGAAGATCGCGCGCAACAGCCGCCGGTTGATCTCTTCGCTGTCCACCACTAGGATCGTGGCGGGAATTTGGGCGTTGTCATCAGCTTCGAAGAAAGGAACCGGTGCGATGACGGACGTGGAAGTGGGCGAACCCGAATTTTGATCGGCGTGGGATGACATCGGCGTTCGATGACTGGAACGAGAAGGCTCCAAATGGTTTATCGTCGCAGAGCGGGGAAAAGTTTAAGCGCGACGCATGCGCCCCTTGGACGCCAAATTATTGATAGCAAAGGGCTCGGCGCTTAGTTGTGGGGCAGCTTGGATTCGATACTGTCTACGTAGTTCCGGGTCTCCGGAATCGCGGGTACGCCGCCGTCCTTATCCACCCGCGCCGCGCCCGCATTGTAGGCCGCCAGCGCCAAAGTGACGTCGTTGTTGTACTTGGCGAGGAGTTGCTTTAACAGCCGGGTGCCTGCTTCCACGCTCTGGCGAGGGTCGAAGGGGTCCTTGACGCCGAGTTCCTGCGAAGTAGCCGGCATAAGCTGCATCAATCCCTGCGCCCCTTTCCACGACACCGCGCACGGGCGACCGCCGGATTCCTGATCGATCACGCCCCGAATCAAATCTTCCTTCACTCCTTGCTCTTGCGAGTTTTCGAGCACCATCTTGGCCAATTCAGCTGCCGGCACCGGATCGCACGGCGGCTGGCTGAACGGAACCGGCGTCTCCACCCAGGGGACCGTGAAGAAGGACGTAGCCGGCGTCGGCGCTTTGCCCATCACAGACTTCACTTGCGCCATCGCCGCCACGCGCTGCTTGGCGAGCGATGCGGCCATGGCCGATTGAACCTCGTCAGCGCTGGGCTGCTTGACAGCGGGAGCTGAGCTGGTTTGCGGAGCCGTGGGTTTTGGTGCGGGCGGCGCTGGCGCGGCCTCCGGCTGTGGCGCCTGTTCCGCGGGTGAGATTGCGGCGGGCTTGGTTTGAGCCAAGGCGACCGTACCCGGCCCAGCACCCCACAGGACTCCCCAAAACACCCCAGCCAACAGAATCCGCCCCATCACCTCGTTTTATCGGCCGAAGTCTCCCGGGTCGATATATGACCAGCGGTATAGTAGAGCTTCCGCATGAGAATCATCGCCCAGGCCCCCTGCCGCGTCGACCTCGCCGGAGGCACCCTCGATATCTGGCCCCTCTATCTGTTTCACCCCGGGGCCGTTACCGTAAACTTCGCCATTGACCGGCTGACGCGTTGCTCCGTCGAGGCCCTGGATTCGCCCGAGATCCACCTGCATTCGAGCGACTTGAAATCGGCCGAGCGCTATGGCTCGCTCGCGCACTTGGACCAAGCCGCGCATCCCCGCCTCGCGCTCGCCGTCCACTTGCTGCGCTCGTTTCGCCCACGCTCGGGCCTGCGGATCCAGACGCATTCGGAATCCCCGGCCGGCGCCGGCATCGCCGGATCGTCCGCGCTGATGATCGCCGCCGCCAGCGCCCTGAATCGCTTCACCGGCGCGCGTCATGACCTCGAAAAAATCCGCGAAATCGCGCAAAACGTGGAGGCGCAGATCATTCGCGTGCCCACCGGCGTCCAAGATTACTATGCCGCGCTGTACGGAGGCGTCAGCGCCGTCGAACTGGGGGCCTCAGGCATTCGCCGCAGCGCGATTTCCGTGGATCTCGACGATTTCAACCGGCGCATCGTCCTCTGCTACACCGGCGCGCCCCGCAACTCCGGCATCAACAACTGGGAAGTCACCAAAGCCTATATCAACGGCGACCGCAAAGTGCAGCGCAACTTCGGCCACATCGCCTCCATTGCCGCGGCCATGCGCGTCGCGGTCGAAAAATCCGATTGGTGCGAGGCCGGCCGCCTGCTGCGCGAAGAGTGGTCGCACCGCCGTGGGAACGTGCCGGGAATTTCCACTCCGCAGATCGATCGACTGATTGCGCTCGCGCGGCGCCATGGTTCGCTGGGCGCGAAGGTCTGCGGCGCGGGCGGCGGCGGGTGCGTATTTTTTCTCGTCGATCGCGGCGCGCAGGAAGGCGTCACGGCTGCCATGGCCGGCGCGGGCGCTCGAATTTTGCCGGTGAAGGTAGCGTCGCGAGGGGTCACCATCCGGAACGCCGGAAAGGGCGCCGTGGCATAGATGCAGGCGCTCGGTTTGGCACTGGATGGATCGCCCGACTCGAGGCTGGATCTCGCCGCGCTGGATATCGCAACGCTCGAAACACCGGACCTCGAGCCCGCATCGTCGCTCGCCGTCCTCGATCGCCTGGCGTCAGAAATCGCGGCTCGCGTTTCCACGAGCGCTGGCGGCCCCGAGTTTCTGCGCGCGGCGAACGCGTATATGTTCGGTGAGCTCGGCTTCCGTGGCAACGAAACCGATTACAACGATCCCCGCAACAGTTGCCTCAACTATGTTCTGGACCGCCGCACGGGGATCCCCATCACTCTTTCGCTGGTCTTTATCGAAGTGGCGCGGCGGCTCGAGCGGCCGGTGTCGGGTATCGGCCTGCCGGGCCATTTCATCGTGCAATACGA
>JASIGB010000982.1:0-3823 GCA_030045355.1 Bryobacteraceae bacterium | reverse complement strand
AACGAGAAACAAAGAAGCCGCGATCACCGCGTCAATGGCAGCCGGGGCTGTAATCCAAGCAGAAGACTTGCACCCACATTAATCCGGCTTCAGGCGGTAGACTTCAGAAGGAGATTCACAAATGAGGTACCACAAGTGGGTATTCGTCGCTTCATCCAACTGACGAACGGGTTCTCAAAGAAGCGGGAGAACCTTGGCCGCAGTTGCGCTCTTGGTACACGTGGTAGAACCTCGGGCGCACGCACAGATCGCTCCACGGTACACCAGCGATGGGAGCGGGGATCCACCGATCACGTCTGGAGCATACAAGAGCTACTCGCAGAGTGAGGAAGGGATGAAGTACGGCGACGATTCAGACCCCTGAGTATATTCAACAGTCTGGGTTACGACCTGATCCATATCGGCAAGAAACGTGGAATTGGCCTCAACCGCAGATTCACAGCTCACGACCGGTTCCAGCATGTTCAGCATATCGTCTTCCCTCTTCTTTTACTTTAAACGTAGCTGGAAGTATACTACAAGTCGCCATCGTACTATAGGGCGACAAACCTAATGTTTTCAAAAGCCTTGGAGCGGGCAACTAAATTCACGTTGCCCGTGATGTTCACGCGGCGATTTAGGAATGGAAAGATCGCTTCGGGGTTGGGCACTTTCGTTATCATCAACCGCAATGGATGGATCGTAACCGCTGACCACATCGTTGCTGACCTCGTTAAGTTCTCCCAGAGCCAGCAAGAGATGGCTGCTTATGAAGCAGAGAAGAAGAAGATCGAATCCGATCCCAACTTGAGAGATAAGGACAAGCGCCGCCAGATTCAACGGCTGCACGTTAGCGACGAATGGATTACCCATCAAGCGGTCATGTGGGGTCAACAGAACTGGGTCGTCAATAATGTCATCCGTGACGAACTGGCGGACGTAGCGATTGCCAAGCTTGAAAACTTCGATCCGGCAGCAATATCACAGTATCCCGTCTTCAAAAATCCTGGACCGCAATTCAAGCCAGGCACGTCTCTCTGCCGCCTCGGATTTCCTTTTCATGAGATTAAAGCATCGTTCGTAGAAGCCGAAGGGAAGTTCTCCTTAGATCCAGGAACGTTCCCCGTGGCCTTATTTCCCAATGACGGAATCCTAACCAGATTTTTCTTAAGGGACTCACTAGACCACTCGCGCCAGGTTCGCTTCATTGAAACTTCCACACCAGGGCTACGGGGTCAGAGCGGCGGTCCAATCTTCGATACAGAATGCCGGATTTATGCGATCCAGAGCCAGACGATATCGTTGCCGTTAGGATTCGCGCCAACCATCAAGCAGGGTAACCGAGAGATAGTAGAGCACCAATTCATCCACTTTGGATGGGGGTCGGATATTGCGAACGTTATAAACCTGCTCACGGCCCACGGTGTCGCCTTCGCGACGGATTAGGGACAAAGAATTGGCGCACTACCTGAAAAAGGGAGACGTGAAAAATGATGCACCGTAAGCTTTCAGCCGTACTTCCCGCGATGATGTTGACCGCCATCGGTCTGTTGATGGCCGCTGACGCCACGAGCGTTCTCAAGAGCAGTGGCGCCCTCGACCGGCTCATCAAGCAAACTGGCGTATACAACGCGTCCAGCACCGGGAAAACACCAAGTTTCGTCGTCGATCCCGCATGGCCACAACCGCTGCCCAACCACTGGCTGCTGGGCCAAATCGGCGGGCTCTATGTCGACCGGCACGATCATATCTGGGTCTACAACCGCCCTCGCACGATGTCCACGGATGAGGCTGGACTCGAAGGTCCAGTGCAAGGAGCTACGGACGAAAAAGGCCAGCCCATCGACGGGCTTGGCCAGGAGCGTGCCTATGGACCGGTCTCGGACTGCTGCAAAGCTGCTCCCTCGGTGCTGGAGTTTGATTCCGACGGCAAGCTGCTGCGTGCCTGGGGCGGCCCGTCCGATCCCGGATTCATCGGCGGAAAATGCAAGGCCGAGGCCGGCTGCATCTGGCCCAACAACGAACACGGCATTGACGTCGACCAAAACGATAACGTCTGGATTTCAGGAAATCAGGCTGCGCCGAAGGGCGGCACCCAACCGCGCGACGCGCCGCCTTGGACTTCCCACAAAGAGGGCGGCGATGGCTTTGTACTGAAGTTCGATATGGACGGCAATTTCAAGATGAGGATTGGCGGTACTCCCGCCGGACCGAACAGTAACGACACCGCTGGCGGCATTAACGGCACTCCGGTGCTCTATCAAGCGGCTGACATGGTGGTGGACCCCGCAACCAACCGCCTGTATATCGCCGACGGCTACGGAAACCGCCGTGTCCTGATCGTGGATGCCAACAGCGGAAAATATATCGGCCACTTCGGCGCCTACGGGAACAATCCAGTGGATGATGCCGCCGCGGAAGCCGCCGGGTCATGGATCGCCGATTCCTCCAAAGGCAACCGGAAACCGGCGTTCTTTCGTAACCCCGTGCATTGCGTCAAAATCTCGCGCGACGGCAAGATTTATGTCTGCGACCGGGGAAATGATCGAATTCAGGTATTCGACAAAAACGATCCCAATCTGGGCAAACCATGCAGCAACCCGAACGGCGCGGCCGGGACGTGTGGTTTCGTTGGCGAGCGCTTCATCAGCGATCACACCAACATCATCGGAACAGCGGTTTCGATGAATTTCTCCACGGACCCAGCCCAGAGTTGCCTGTACGTGGGCGACAACGCCAATATGACGATCTATATTCTGAACCGCGGCAATCTCGAGGAACTCGGCCAGCTCGGACGCCATGGGCGGTCGGCTGGAACATTCCACTATCTGCATCAGGTTAGCGTGGACAGTAAAGGCAATCTATATACGGGCGAGGTGGATACCGCGAAACGCATCCAGAAGTTTCTCCGCTTTGGCGCCACTGGGTGCAGCGGAACCGGATCGTCTACCGTGGGCGGGGTGAGCGCCAATTAATCGAGCGCGGTCGCCGCGGTTCTAACCCCTCGCGCTTCGGGTTCACTGCGCAACGTCTTCACAAACGGACTCCCCAGAGTTGCCAGCTTGCGCTCCAGGTGCTCGGTGCAATCGCAGTGCTCGCAGGCCCATGGCTCTGTTCCGTTCTGGTCGCGGCACTGCCTGCGGTCATGCGCGTCCTGCACCTTGACCAATTCGAAGTATTGCTCCCAATACGGCCGCTCCTCTTCAAGAGGCGTCGGACAGTAGCAGACCTCGACCCAGCGCGCTGTGCCATCGGAACACAACCGGGCTTCTTGCATGTTCCGGAGGTACTCGCCCCCGGCCACGGAACCTCTGCCTAAGGTCCCGCCCTCGATGGCGTGGAGAAGCGGCCGCTCGCAGCCTGGCTTGAGACAGGCACGCACCAGGTAACGCATGCTGTTTCTATTTTATGGTGCGAGGAGCTCCACCGGCACAGTATGCGGCGATACCTGCCGAACTTTTGTGGCGCGCCGGGAGCTAGAATGGACGGCAACCACTAGGGTGGAACCAACGAACGCGGTCACGTCCATAGGTGGGCGTTCCAAGTGAAAGGGTGGCGCATGAACAATTTTTGGCTTTGCGTGGGTATATTCGCTTTCGTTTCCGCGGGCGGAATCGCTCAAACCACGGAAGAACTGAATAACGACGGCAAGAACACGGAAAACGTGACCACGGAAAGCATGGGCTTTGACCGCAAGAGCTTTAGTCCGCTCAAGCAGATCAACAAATCGAATGTGAAGCGCCTGGTGCCCATCTGGAGCACGAGCCTGATGAACGATCAGGGCGAATTGGCGGCCCCAACGGTCTACAACGGCGTCATGTACATCGTGAATGGCAAGTGGAGT
>JASIGB010000981.1:0-6445 GCA_030045355.1 Bryobacteraceae bacterium | reverse complement strand
CTCACCGGCTTTGCCAGCAAGGCGGTGTCGTAGGTTTGTGCAACGCCGAAGAACGCAAGGTTGAGCGCGGAGTCGTAGCTTCCCGCGATCCAGACAGAGCCGCCGTTGCGCTCCTCGGCGGTGTGATCGTTCCAAGTATCGCCACCCGGCTCGCCGGGCTGTGCGATGGTGTTGAATCGCCAAGCCAGCTTGCCGGTTTCGGCGTCGAGCGCGACGATGTAGTTCTTCCCGCCGACGTGGCCGCCGGTTCCGATCATCACCTTGCCTCTGGCGACCAACGGCCCGCCCGTCAGGGTGAAGCCCGTTTCCTCAGTGAGCGGCTGGTCCCAGATCACCCTGCCGGTCTTCACATCGAGTGCCACCACATGCACGTCGGAAGTCCCCATATAAACTTTGTTCCCGTAAATCGAGATCATGCGCTTATTGCCGGCCCTCACACCCGGAGGCAAGATTCGCGCGTATTGCCAGAGCAGGTCGCCGGTGGCGGCATCCAGCGCTTCCAGTTTGTCGCCTGGACTATGCAGGAACATCACGCCGTCATGAACTAGGGGCGTGGCCTCATTGGAGCCAGGGGAAAGCGTCCACGTCCACGCGACGCGCAGATTGTTCACATTCGATTTCGTAATCTGCTTCAGCGGGCTGAACCCCTGATCATCGAAGCCTCGGCGCCACGTGAGCCACTCGCCTGGGGGCGGGTTCTGCAACAACGCGTCGGTGACAGGCGTGATTGTATCGAGAGGGTTCGCCTTCTTCGGCGCCGGAGGCAGTTTCACACCGGGCGATAAGCCGCCGCCCAGGCGGGCGCCGCGTTCTCCTGGCGGAGCAGGGATCATCACGGAAGTAAGCGTGGCGGCGTCCGATGCGAACTCTTTCCGCCCCGTCGCGTAGCCATTCTGCTGGAGCACATAGGCGAGGATTTGCGCGTACTCGGCGCCGCCGAGGCTTCCCGGGTTTCCCGGTGGCATCTTCGTGCTCACGTAAGTAAACACATCGGCAGCGGGTTTCCCCGCGTATTTGCCAAGGAAAGCCGCGCCGCGGAGCGCAGGAGCGGTGCCGTCATCGACGCTCGCGCCGTGGCAGTTGGAGCAGTTTCGCTCGTATGCCGTCTTACCTGCCACCGCTTGTGCGGATGTGAATAGCGCCTCGCCCGGGGGAACCGCGCCCGGCCCCGGGGCCTGAGCACACAGCGACTCGAACGTCAGCAGGGCGGAGACTGCCCCGCACAAACTCACAAAGTGGGCAACTCGCCACCTGCTTCCAGGTTTTGTCAATCTCATGGTAGGAAGATACCTCCCGGCCGACCGGCACCTGAAAATTGTACTACTGAATCCTCGCGACGCTGACCATAACCCAGATCGTGACTTCCCACTAGCAACCCTGCGGGCACGGTGAACTGGCCTGAGGGACCAATTGCCTTGGATTGAAACTGTTCCATTTCAAATACTGGAAGTACTATACCGGGAAGGACCAGCTGATTGTGACCACGACAACCTCCTGCAACGTCTACTCGGTATCGAGATTCTTCTCCGATTGGTCCTCGGAGTAGTGGTGTACTCCTTGAGAGACGCGTATCTCAAGATGTCTGATGCGCGTCTCCTTTTTGGAAGTGGCGGAGTGCCGAAGGCTGCGAGGCTACAACCCCCCAGAACATTGACACACTTGGCAAAAGAGCACACTCCCTGAAGACCAAAGCGTGCGACTAATCTCATGTTTGAGCACGTGTTTCAGCGGGCCAGCTTGATCGTAACTCGCGCAATGAAGCAAGTGATATACTTGCTGTCGCAAAACGCGGACCCACGGCGCTTCTATGAAACACAGCACAAATCGGATTCTCACGACGCATGCCGGTCGTCTGGATGGTCCGCCTGAGTATCGCCAAATGATGATGGCCATGATGTCAGGCCAGAAAGTCGATCTCGAAGCCGCGCGGCCGACGATTCGCAACGGCATTGTCGACGTGCTTCGAAAACAGGGCGAAGCCGGCATCGACATCGTCAGCGATGGCGAACTCGGCAAAATTGGATTCGGCAGTGTCAATTATTACGGGCTCCGTCTCAGCGGGCTGAGCAACCGGAAACTGAAACCCGGCGAACCGGCGTACATGACGATGCAGACCGGCGAGCGGCTGGAATTCGCGGAGTTTTACAAGGAGCTTCCGTTCCTGGCTTCCGGGACGGAGCGCACGATCTGCTCCGGACCGATTCAATATATCGGCCAGGAGGAAGTGCGCAAGGACTTGGAATTGTTTCGCGGCGCGCTGGCCGAATCGGGTGTCAAGCCCGAGGAAACATTCATGTGTGTTCTGGCGCCGGGCTGGCTGGAGCACTTCTTCCTGAACGAATATTACGCGACTGACGAAGATTACATTTTCGCGCTCGCCGAAGCGATGAAGCACGAGTACAAGGCCATCGTGGATGCGGGTTTCATTCTTCAAATCGACGATCCGGCGTTGCCCGATACGTACGACATGATTGTTCCGAACCCCAGCATCGAAGACTATCGTAAGTTTGCCTCGGTGCGCGTGGACGCGCTGAACCAGGCGCTGCGCGGTCTTCCCGAAGATCGCGTGCGCTATCACATTTGCTGGGGCAGTTGGCATGGCCCGCATACTCACGATCTGCCGCTGCGCCACGTGGTGGATCTGATGCTTCGGATCACGGCGGGCGCATACTCGCTCGAGGCCGCCAATGCCCGCCACGAGCACGAGTGGAAGATTTGGCAGGATGTGAAGCTGCCGGAAGGCAAGATCCTGATTCCGGGCGTGGTGACGCACCACACCAATGTCGTGGAGCATCCCGAGCTGGTGGCCGATCGCATCGTTCGTTACGCCGATCTGGTGGGCCGCGAGAATGTCATCGCGGGGACCGATTGCGGGATGGGCTTTCGCGTTCATCCGCAGATTGCGTGGGCTAAGCTCAAAGTACTCGCCGAAGGAGCTCGCTTGGCGAGCCAACAATTGTGGAGCAGCACAAGCGCCCGGGCCTAGTAGTCACGGCCGAGCGTCCAGCGCCGCACCGGCTTGCCTGGAACGTGCTCCGGCCGCTTGCCTTCACGGCCGGTCTCTCCGGGCTCACGTTTCTTCCGCAGGTACGCCAAACGTCGCGACTTCTGTCCGCGTTCCTGATTGCCGCGGCAGTCCTGCTCGCCTGGGATGCTTTCCTATTTTTCTGGGCGCGGCGCACCGGACGGACGCTCTCCTTTGAACTCCTCTTCAAAAAGCAGCACGGCATTCAGGCGTGCGCGCAGGCTGCCGTGTTGCTGTATTGGGGTTGGTATTGGCCGCAGGTCTATGCTTCGGCCTACCTGATTCTCGCCCAGCTTCTCTTTGCGTATGCGTTCGATATGCTGCTCGGCTGGTCGCGGCGAAATGCGTACACGCTGGGATTCGCTCAGTTCCCCATTGTGTTCAGCATCAATCTTTTCCTCTGGTTCAAGCCGGACTGGTTCTATCTCCAATTCCTGATGGTGGCGCTGGGCCTCGCCGCTAAGGAGCTAATCCGCTGGAACAAAGACGGCCGCAAGGTACACATTTTCAACCCATCGTCCTTTCCACTGGCTCTGTTCTCGCTCCTTCTGCTGGCCAAAGGCGCCAGCGACATCACGTGGGGCCAGCAGATTTCCACTACCCAGTTCTATCCCCCGCACATGTACCTGTTCCTGTTTCTGATTGGATTGCCCGCCCAATTGTTCTTCGGCGTGACTTCGATGACCATGTCCGCCGTTGTCACGACTTACCTGTTCGGCCTCGCCTATCACGCCGTGACGGGCGTCTATTTCTTCTACGACTCGTACATCCCGATCGCCGTTTTCCTGGGAATGCATCTGCTGTTTAACGATCCTTCCACGTCGCCGCGAACGGAGCTGGGACGAATCATTTTTGGCGCGCTCTACGGTTTGAGTACGGTGCTGTTCTACTGGCTGCTCGGTATCCGGGGCATGCCGACGTTCTACGACAAGCTGCTTCCGGTGCCGCTGTTGAACCTATCGGTCCAAGGGATCGATTGGTTGGTTCGCTCGAAGTGGCTGCGTGCGTTCGATCCGGCGGTCTTGGGCAGGCGGTTGCGAGGGCCCGCGCGTAATCTGGCGTATATGTCGATTTGGGGCGTCATCTTCGCCGGAATGAGCGCCGCGCAAGGCGTGGGTGACAACCACCCCGGACAATGGCTGCCGTTCTGGCGGAATGCTTGTCAGGAAGGCCGTGCGTACGCCTGTCCCTATCTCGCCGACGTCGAGTTGGGCTTCTGCAACCAGGGTTCGGGATGGGCATGCAACGACGCGGGGCTGCTGGATATCGCGCTGTCGCGATCCGGCGAGGATCTTCGCCGGCTCGACCCTGCGCAAGCCGCGGCGCCGTTCACACGCGGATGTGAACAGGGATTTCAGGTGGCGTGCCAGAATCTGATCATGCTCAGCAGGGGCGGGCAGCGCTTCGCCTACGCGCCGCCAACGCTCAAGGACTATCCGATCATCCTGCGAGGTTCCAAAGGTGAGATTCGCGATCGGAGGCCTGCTGCTTTGTATGCGCTCGCCTGCCGGGAGGGTTGGAAGGACGCCTGTACGATTAGCGCAGGAGGCGAATAGCGTCGCGTAATGAGTCCACTCTGCCTTCCGCGCTGACGAAGATATCGTCGGGAAAGCGCCGGTAGGCAAGCATGCCCGCATAGATCACCGCCGCATCGTCACGATCCAGCCCCAAGCCCGCCAGATATTGCATCCGCAGGTTCGCATCATGATTGATCGCTGCGCCGCGCAGCCATGCTTTTAGATCGGATCCGCGGCCGGCGTAGGTCGCAAACAAATCCACGGGAGAGTTCATGCCGATTTCCGCCAGCGAAGTTGCGACCGGGCTGTTGCTGGGCCGATAGCCGATCCGCTGCTCCATTTGGTCGAGATCGATTCTCAGCGGCTCGACTTTGGCCAGCAGGATCATATCGTGACCCTGTCCCTGGTATGGGTTGCCCCAGATGGTGCCGTTGGGAAAAACCTGGAAGAACGTTGCCACCGTGCTCTTGACGGCTTCTAAATCGGTCTCGAACAATTGGACGTACAGCGTCACCGTGGCGCCGGGGTTGAGACGGTGCTTTAACGTTTCGAGGAATTCCTCCGTGTAGAAACCCGCCGCGCCCTTGACCCACGGGTCGAGCGGATCGATCGTGATCCCGTCGAACCGTTCCTTCGTGGTCATCAGATAATGCCGTCCATCGTCAATATGCACCTGGACCTTGGGATTGTGGAGGACATCAAAATTCGACTCGCCGAAGTATTTTGCGGCGGCCTCGAAGACCAGCGGCTCGATCTCCACTACGGTCTCCTGCTCGACCCTGGGATCGATCGACACCGCGCCCGCCGTAACCCCGGCTCCGCAGCCGATTACCAGGACCGAGCGCGGGTGGGCATTCGTCAGCGTGGTCAGGTGTCCCAGCATGCGCTGCAAACGCATGTCGCGCGGCACATTCGAAGCCTGGATCTTCCCGGCGACGTGGAATGTCTCTGCTCCGTTGGGAAAGCGCGAAACCGCCACCGAGGAGTTCATGCCTTCGGCGGCATAAACGATTTGTCCTTTGCCCACCCAACTGGCCGCATAGCGGCCGTACGCAATCAGCACTGGGGGAACCCGTGGGACGCTGAAGACGGAGAACGCGGCCAGCACCGCCGCAACGGCGACGACGCTTGCGCGGGACAAGCGCGTGAACGAACTGATGGAAAGCGCCAGGCCCGCGATGAGGGACAGCGCCATGAGCACCTGCTCGGCATGTTGCGATCCGAGCCAGGCGATGAGCATCAGGCTCGCGGCGAGCGCCCCGGCAATCGCGCCCAATGTGTTGGCGGCATAGACCCGCGCCATCAGTTGTCCGGCATCTTGTTTGTTGCCGGCCACAGCTTGAAGCGCCAACGGGAAACTCGCGCCCCACAGGACCGTCGGTGGTAACAAGGCCCAAGTCGCGCGAGCCAGGTCCAGTTGAAAGTGAACCCAGACGTCGGAGGAGAGCGTCGGAATCATGTTCCAGTAAGGCAGCGACGCAGCCAGATTGTAGGCTGTCCACGCCATGGCCGGCACCGCCAGAATTTGACACCAGCCTAATGCGACCCGCGGACGCAAGGCCGTTCGCGAGAGCCAAGCGCCGATGCCGCTGCCGAGTCCCAAGCCAGCGAGAAAAACCGCCAGGATAATCGAAAACGCGTACACTGATGCGCCGAACAGCAGCGCCAGCATTCGCGTCCAGATCGCTTCCGCACCTAAAGCGCAGAGGCCCGACAGTGCGATGGCGAGGTACACGATTCCGGATCCGGGCGCCGGCGCGGTAGCAAGCCCTTCCCGCGGGAATGTACGTTGGATCTTTCCTCCGAAGGTTACGGCCACCCCGGCCATCGCTAGATTGATTCCCACTGCGGCGTACGTCGCTACCGTAATGTCGTACAGGCGCAGTAGGTAAAAACCGGCGAG
>JASIGB010000980.1:0-4774 GCA_030045355.1 Bryobacteraceae bacterium | reverse complement strand
ACTACACCACTCGGTGGGGCCCGACGTCATGCGCCGGGGTTCTGGCCCCGGTTGGTGGCGATCCGGCCGAGAGCGATCCGCTCGGCGGTATTGGCGCCCGGTTCCGCACGCAGTTCCAGGCGATCCAGCCATTTGATCTGCATGAAGCAATCGCCCTGGGGGACCACCAGACGGACCGGCCCTCCGCGCGCGGCGTTCAACGCTCGATCGTGCATACGGATGGCAAGCAACACGCGGCCCGCGCGGTCCATGGGTAAGGAGAGACCGAACTCTCCGGCGCTGGCCTGAACGTAGCGCGCGCCACGAGCGGGTTTCGCGAGTTCCAGCACGGTTTCCAATAGAACCCCACCCCATCGCACGTTCGGAACGCTCCAGCCTTCGAGACAGACGAAATCCCCGGTGAAATCGTGCTGGGGTAATCGCTCCAGGCCGCCTCGTGTCAGGTTGAGAGGTTCCGCGACCAGACCGCCAACGCGTAAGACGATGGTTTTTGGATCTGGCTCCGGATCGGAACTGACGGTAGGCGATTCCTCGCGCAGGCCTGACATCGGCAGCCAATATATAGCACATTCGGAAGAAGTGCTGTGATTTCGCCTCCGCCGGCTCCATATTGTAAGGGCGGCTACAAATCCTTTACATAATTTCGCTAACTTGGGGCATTTCCATTCGTCTCCTTAGATGTAAGGAGGCCCAGATGAATGTAAGATCGTTTTTAATCGCTGGCGCGGTTGCCATGTCGACCGTAGCCCTTGCCTCAGCCAAGACCTACCAAATCGATATTCAAGCGCCGGCCAAAGCCGGAACTGTCGAATTACAGCCCGGCGAGTATAAGCTCAAAGTCGAAGGTTCCCAGGCGGTCTTCACCGACAGCCACAACAAATCGGTCACTGTTCCCGCCACGGTCCAAAATGTTGACAAGAAATTCAGCTATACGACGGTCGAGACCGCCAACCAGGGCGGGATGGATACCATCCAGGCGATCGATCTCGGCGACTCCAATACTCAGGTGAAGCTGGGGCAGTAGCCGCGCTTCCGCGCTCACGCTAAACCTCTTACGGCGCGCGTCCGATGTATCGGCAGGAGAGTACAACTTCCGCCTGTGACGATCTGCGCCGAGGTAGCCGGATACGAGCTGGTTCTGGCAAAAACACCGAATGACCGATGGTCCGTGTCCCTCCGGGGGACTGGATACTTCCTCACACCCCTGAATGACATTTGTGAATCGCTGGAGGAGGCCAAGCAACACGCCTGCATGTGGGCCGCAAAGGAAGCGGGCATACCACTGACCGAGGCGTTGCTCGAGCGAACCCGCTGGAGGGAGTGCAGAGTGTATTAACGGCGAGTCACGCGCCGAGTTTGCGCTCCACGCTAGCGACTTTTTCTTCCATGGTCTGCTCGCGATCCGTGCGCGTCCCGAATTTCATCGTGGTGGAAATGCGCGGCACGCCCGAGGCGTGTAGAGCTTCGTGGCAGCGCTTCACCGCCGCAAACACCTGGTCCCAATCGCCCTCGATGTTGGTTCCGTAGGCGTGCAGCCGCGTTTTGAGTCCCGCTTCGGCGAGGATGCGCTCACAGAGCGCGATTTCTTTTGAGACGGAAACCCCAATTCCGATGGGGACGACGCACAAGTCCGCGATGACGTTCATAATCTTATTGTGTCGTACGCTGGCAATAGAACTATGACAATTTTCCCCGGGGAACTTCGCCAGGCGTTGCGCGCGATTGCGCGCCGGCCGGGATTTACGGTGGTGGCGGTTTTGACCATCGCGATCGGGATTGGAGCCAACACGGCGATCTTCAGCGTCGCCGATGCGCTTCTGCTGCGGCCCCTGCCATATACGCAGCCGGAACGGTTGGTGCTTCTGGCGGCGCAGAAGAACGGCGTGCGGTTCAGGCAGTTCAGCGTGGGCTTCTTCTCCTGGCCACACTTTGAGCAGATCAAGCGCGAGAGCCGCTCGTTTTCTGGAGTCGCCGCGGTTACCCAGGAAGCCTTCAACGTAACCGGCGCGGACAATCCTGAGCAAGCCCAGGCCGCGCGAGTCACCTGGAATTTCTTGCCCGTCGTCGGTGTCCGGCCCGCGCTGGGCCGAGGGTTCACGCCGCAGGAAGACCAGCCGGGCGGTCCACTGGTGGTGCTGCTCAGCGATGCGATGTGGCGCCGCCGCTTTCACGCCGATCCGGCGGTGCTGGGCCGCGAAATCACTTTGGATCAGAAGCCCTACACCATCATCGGCGTGCTTCCACCCAACTTCCGCTTCGATTTGGTGGGACCCCGCATCGATCTGATCGCCCCGCGCGTGTTCGATTTGAATCTGGCCACGCCGCAGCAGATCCAGGCCGGCGCGGGATTTCTGTTGGCCGTGGGCCGGCTTATCCCGGGCGTGAGCCTGGCGCAGGCGCGGACGGAGATGGATGCGCTCTCGATCCGATATCGCGGAGAGCGGCCCGGGTTCCCGGATATCGATACGACGGTGCGGGCTGACCGGCTCCGCGACGACGTGGTGGCGAACTATCGCCCAGCCGTGTTGATTCTATTCGGCGCGGTATCCCTGGTGTTGCTGATCGCCTGCGGGAACGTGGCGAGCCTTTTGCTGGCGCACGGGCTGGGCCGCCGCCGGGAGACGGCGCTGCGGTCGGCCTTGGGCGCTGGGCGCGGACGGCTGATCCGCCAACTTCTGACTGAAAGCGTGATTCTCGCCCTGGCGGGCGGCGCTGCCGGAGCCTTGCTGAGCGCCTGGGGCACGCGCCTGATTGTCGCGCTGGCGGGCGATTCGCTGCCGCGCGGCGCTGGGATCGGCATGGACGCGCGCGTCCTGTGGTTCACCCTGGGCATTTCGATTGTCGCGGGGCTGCTGTTCGGGCTGGCGCCCGCCATCCAGTTTTCGCGCGGCGATTTGAACGCGGTGCTGCGCGCCGAAGGCCGTGGCTCGACGCCGGGGCGCGAGCGCAACGCGCTGCTGCGACTGCTGGTGGTGGCGCAAGTGGCGCTTTCGACGATCTTGCTGGTGGGGGCCAGCCTGCTGGTGCGCAATTTCGTGCAACTGCGCGACGCGGCGCCGGGATTCGATGCGCACGGCTTGCTGACGATGAACATCGAACTGCCACCCGCGCGCTACGCCACCAAATCCCAGATGATCGCGTTTTTCGATGAGCTGCTGCGCCAGGCTCGCAGCGTACCCGGCGTGGAATCGGCCGCGATGGCTTCGGCCTTGCCGGCTTATCCCACGCGCTTTTCGCCGGCTCTGCCCGAAGGACAGCCGGCGGTGCCGCTGGCGCAGCGCCCGCTCTTCAACATTCAAACATTTACGCCCGGATATGTTGGAACGCTGCGCGTCCCGTTGCTACGCGGGCGCGACTTCAGCGAGCACGACGGAGCGAACGATCGCCGCGTGGCGCTGGTCAACGCAACGCTGGCGCGGCGTTATTGGCCCGAAGACAATCCCATTGGCAAACACATTTTGCTCGGACGGCAGACCGATCCGGTGGAGGTGGTGGGCGTGCTGGGCGACCTCCGCAATACCGGCCTCGCCGCTGATGTGCAGCCCGAAATCTATTTGCCGTTCGCGCAACTCCCCTGGGCATCGATGAACCTGATTGTGCGCGGCGCGGGCGATCCGCACAAGATTGCCGCATCCGTTCATGACGCAGTATCGGCCACGGATCGCGATCAGCCCGTCACGCTGGTCCGCACCATGGATGAAGTCTTGGATGCGGCCGCCGCGCAGCCGCGCTTTACGACGTCGCTGATCGGCACGTTATCGGGAGCGGCGCTGCTATTGGCCGCGATCGGCATCTACGGAGTGATCGCCTATTCGGTGGCCGAGAGAACCAGCGAGATGGGCGTGCGCATCGCGCTCGGCGCCGAGCGCTCCGATATTTTACGGCTGGTGCTGCGGCAGGGGCTGGGCATGGCGCTGGCGGGAATCGCGATCGGGCTGGCGGCGTCCGTGGCCGCGGCGCATTTGATCGCGAGCCAGCTTTATCATGTGAGTCCCACTGAGCCGTGGGCGTTCGCCGCGAGCGCTGTTGTGTTTGCGGCCGTGGCCGCGCTGGCCAGTTACATTCCCGCGCGCCGTGCAATGCGCGTGGATCCGCTGGTCGCACTCCGTCAGGAGTGAGCGCGTCACGAAGGGGAGGATCAGATGGCGAACATCGGATTTGTCGGCCTGGGCGCGATGGGCGGAAATATGGTCGACCGGCTTCTGCAACAGGGCCACAGCGTTACGGGCTACAACCGGACGCGTTCGAAGTGCGAATGGCTGTGCGGCAAAGGCATGAAATTGGCGCACTCGCCGCGCGAAGTTTGCGAGGCGGCGGAGGTGACGCTCTCGATGATTACGAATTCCGCCGCGCTCACTGAAATCGCCGAAGGCGACAACGGGATGCTGGCCGGGATCACGTCCGGCAAGGTGCTGGTGGATATGAGCACGGTGAGTCCGGCGGTGAGCCGTGCGCTGGCCGAAAAGGTGCGGGAGAAGGGCGGCGACATGCTGGATGCCCCGGTGCTGGGCAGCTTGCTTACGCTGCAGCAAGGCAGGCTCTCCATCATGGTGGGAGGGCGGCTGGAAACTTTCGAGCGTGTGAAGCCGATTCTGGCGGACATCGGAAAGAAAATCACACGCGTGGGAGAGAACGGACAGGCGCTGGTGATGAAGATCGCGGCGAACCTGAATCTGCCGGTGCAACTGCTCGCGTTCTCGGAAGCCATTCTGCTGGCGGAGAAGAGCGGGATTCCGCGCGAGATCGCGGTGGACATTCTCACCAACAGCGCCGT
>JASIGB010000979.1:0-2555 GCA_030045355.1 Bryobacteraceae bacterium | reverse complement strand
AGAGGCCCACGTAAAATTCGGCGCGGCCTTCTGCGAACGCCTGGAAGTCAGCGAAATGCCGATCCAGATCCGCGCAGAGCGCGCCCGGATCTTTATAGGCCTGTGCGATGCCGAAAACCGACTCGTTGTCGCGAAGGTACGAGCGCCACCAGACCCAATTGGTGAGAAGCGAATCTAGTGGATGGCGATAGATGAAGATCGAATCGGCGAATCCGGCCCGGACAGCTTCCCTGATCCGGGCCATGACCTGGGGCGGCTCCTGGGCGCGCGACAGGTGCTTCCAGGTAGCGTGGCCGCTGTAGATCATAGGCGTGGGACCCGGATGCAGGCGAACGGCATCGCGAAAATATTTAGCCCGTTCTCCGATATTCTGCTGAATTAGCTCATTGATATATCGGCGGCCGGTACCGAAGAGCCCGAGAAGATAGGTGGTGCGGTAGTCGCTCGCGCGGCTCGCCGGCGACGGCGGGCCGGTAAGCGCTAATCGCCCTTCGAGAGCAAGAACGTCCATGGTTAGCTGCTCGATGGCGACATAGTTCGCCGAGAGATGATCCAGCACTTGCCGCGGGCGTCTCTCGGGCCAACCGTCCGGCTCGGGGCCGTCGATTTTCATGGAGAGCTGATCGAGAGCGAGCATATTCATGGAAAAATGATCGAGGGAGCGCACAGTTTCCTCGAGCGCCCGGCTCACGGCGGCGTTGAATTCCCGCAGCGGCCGCGTGTACCAGGTCAACGAGCGGGCGAGCGCCCTCTTTCCGAATTGGATGATGCCGTTGCGCCAGCCAGGCCCTCGGGGATTCACCACCCCGACGGCGTCCTTCAGCCCGGCCACGGCGGTGGCCGCTCGCCGTAAACCGTCGAAATCGCGCAGCGTCCAGCCGTCCGGCCTCTCAGCGACAAATTGGGCCGCTTGCATACGAGCGAGCACGGCCGCGACTCCCAGCGCAGGCGGCGCTTCGTTTACGCGGCGCACCAGTAGCGCGGCGATGTTGTTCGACGTGCGAAGCAATCGGGGCTGGATAAGCTCCATCAGGCAGATGGCTTTCGCAACCCGCGGTGCCATCCCCGGATGGTCGATGTCGTCATCGAAGCGCTGCCGGATATCGAGGATGGCCTTTTGCCTCTCCCATGGTGTGTTCCCGTCCACGAGGTCGTAAATCTGGTCGATGCTCACCAGCGCGCCGTAGGATAGATCAGCGAGCCGCGGGCGGCCGGACAGGAGCATTTCGAAACACTGCTTGACCAGAGTGCGATTGCTGCTATCGACATACTTTGGCGCATTGGGCTGCAGCCGGAGACCCGCCAGGATGTCGAGCGAAAAATCCAGAAGATGCGGGAGGTAGGGATAGTTTTCCACGAACTGCTCTTGGTCGAATTCAGTCCGGCGCGAGGAGCGCCCCAGTCGCGAATTTTGAATGAGCGCGGGTCCGAAATCCTGGAAGAGCTTGCGGAGGATCGGCTTTTGGTCTTCCTTCTTCCGCAGGACGCGGCGTCTCGCGATCTCGGCGATATCGGCGTCCGACAAGTCGACCTGGTGCGGGAACATGCGAGCGAGCGGATTCCGGCGCCCCGTCACGATAATCCAGACCGGCCCCGGGGGCTTCCCTGCTTTAGACCGCTCCAGGCTCACGCGGCGGAACTCGCCGACGATCTCGCACAGATTTTCTAGCTGTCCGCCGCCCTGCTCGATAGCGTCCCCCACTTCATCCAGGATGAAGGCGAACGGTTGGCCGGGACGGCGAGCCGCGCACAGCTCGAACGAGTTTGCGGCCAGATCCTGAACGCCCACGGTTCGTCCATCTTCGGAAGGCTCCGCGCAGTTCAAGCCGCGCAAGAGAGCCCGGTGCATCAACGGGCCGAATTGCATTTTATCTGCGCCGGGGCCCGAGGGTACGTGGACCGGAAAAACCTCATAAGGCTGATTTCGGGCAAAGGAATCCAAGATTTCCTCGATGCGGTGGGATTGCACGCGCTCCAGAAACAGCGCGCGCGCCCGAACGCCGCGAATCTCGCGATTGGTCAGGATGAGTCCGAGGTTCTTCGCAAAGGACGACTTGCCTGAGCCAGAAACGCCCGAAATGCACACCCCGAAGCTTTCGCCCGGCTTCGCCGTGGCCATTGCCGAAAGCAGCCGCTCGTATTCGAGCTGGATGCGATCCGTGGCGATGTACTCGGTCAGCTCAGTAAAGACGGTATCGGGATCGTCGTTATCGATGCGGACGAATTCGTCAACGGGTTTTGCGAGATCGAGCTCCAGCAGGTCGGCAATTCTGGTCATGATCTATCCAGAATTGCACCCACCGGCCCGCCGGTGGTGGTGGCGGAACAAGCTCTTATACCATCAAAGCAGTATGATCGGCGATGGGGAAGAGCGTCTGCCCTGGCAGGTGACGACAAGTTCGGCGGTCTATGACGGGATTGATCGGCTGCCCGTTTCCATTGTGCTCGAAAACGTTCGCAGTATGTACAACGTCGGGGCCCTTTTCCGGACCGCGGACGCGTCTGGCGCAGAGCGGCTTTACCTGTGCGGCATCACCGCGTCGCCGCCGAAGCAC
>JASIGB010000978.1:0-2658 GCA_030045355.1 Bryobacteraceae bacterium | reverse complement strand
GCTTCCGAGCTGTTGTCCAAATCGGAACTCTCGCTGGCCGAGATCGCGAACGCGTGCGGCTTCTCCGATCAGAGCCACTTTTGCGCGCTCTTCCGCAAACATTGCGGCGTGACGCCGGCGAAGTTCCGCAAACTCGCGGGTGAGACGGCGTTATACGCGAAAGCAGTCGCGCGCTGACTCGGCTTACACCCACCAAGCTTGCGCGGGCTTGTCCTGAATCACGATTTCGTTCAGGAACGCGGCGGCCTTGGCCAGGCCTTCCTCCGGCGACATCAGCGAATCCTCATGCTCGATGGACAGCACGTAATCGTAGCCGTACATGCGCAGCGTGGAAATGAATTCCTTCCACCAGCCGTAGGCATGGCCGTACCCGACGGTGCGAAAGATCCAGGAACGATTGCGCTCGTCGGTGTATTTCTTGGTGTCGAGCACGCCGGTTTTCGGCAGATTCGCCGGATACAATTGCGTGTCCTTGGCGTGCACGTGGAAAATCGAATCGCCTAAGACACGAATGGCTTCGGTGGGCTCAATGCCTTGCCAGAACATGTGGCTGGGGTCGTAGTTGCAGCCTACGCTCTTGCCCGCGATGGCGCGCAGCTTCAGCAGCGTCTCCGGGCTATAGGCGACGAAGCCCGGATGCATCTCCACCGCGATCTGGATCCCGTGATCGGCTGCGAACTGGCCGTGCTTGGTCCAAAAGGGAGCGACCTTTTTCTCCCACTGCCATTCGAGCACCTCCAGGTATTCGGGCGGCCAGGGACAGGTGATCCAATTCGGATATTTCGCCGAGTTGCTGTCGCCGGGGCAGCCGGAAAAATCGATCACTACGGGCACGCCAAGTTTTTCCGCAAGCCGCACAGTTTTGCGGCTGGTTTCCTGAAAGGTTTTGGCAATCGCGGCGTTGGGATGCAGCGGATTTCCGTGGCAGCTTAGCGCGCTGATGGAAAATCCGCGATCGGCGAGCTGCGTCTTGAAATCGCGCAGCCCGCGGGCGTCGGAGAGCAGCGTGAGTGGGCAGTGCGGGCCGCCGGGGTAATTGCCCGTGCCCAGTTCTACGGTGCGAATATTCAGGCGTTCCAGCTTGTCGAGAACCTGGGGAAGCGGGAGTTGCGAGAGAAGCGCGGTGAAGACGCCGACTTTCATCGAAATATCATAATACGGACGCCCCAGTGTGGAACCCGGCGCCGGGTGCGAACGGCCGTGACCGCGCTGGCCCGGCGACTGTCAAGCAGAGTTCAGGGATATGCTCACTCTTCCGTTCACGTCGGGCTTCTTCGCGGCGCTCCTCGATCAGTTCCTCTGACCAGAGTTTCTCGTTCTTGGGGCGAAACCGCGAAAAATACTCCTACGGTTTTCGGACGGTTGGCAACTGCGTCCACAGCGCGGGTCGTCGCTTCTTACGGCCAAATTCTAACCCGCCACCGCGCGATGCTCGATGCCCAACTGCTGGCACTTCTTGTAAAGATGGCTGCGCTCCAGGCCCAGGGCGCGCGCGGTGTCGGTCATTTTGTAGTTATGCTTCTTCAGCTCGGCGAGGATGATGTCGCGTTCATGCTGGTCCATGCGCTCAGCGAGAGGACGGCTGTCGCCGCTATCCGCAGGCGGCCGTGCACCACTCATATCCAGGGGAAGCGCCAGGCGGGCGGTGGCGGCGTCTACGCGATCGTCGGTCAGCAGGAGCAGGCGCTCCACCACGTTTCTCAGTTCGCGCACGTTGCCGGGCCAGGAGTAGCGCTCCAACTCCGCGTAGGCTTCGGGCGCGATTTCGCGTGGCTTCCAATCGTTCTGCTCAGCCACGGCCTGCGCGAAGAAGTCCACCAGCAGCCGGATGTCCTCGCGGCGCTCGCGCAGGGGCGGCAGCAGAATCGGGAACACGAAGACGCGATGATATAAGTCCTGGCGGAATTCGCCTTTGCGCACCAGTTCGTCGAGATTGCGATGCGTGGCGACGATCACGCGCACGTCCACGGCGATGGCGCGGTCGCCGCCGATGCGCTCCACTTCTTTCTGCTCCAGCACTCGCAACAATTTGGCCTGCATCAAAGCGGGCATATCGCCGATCTCATCCAGAAACAGCGTGCCGCCGTGCGCCTGCTCGAATTTTCCGGTGTGCCGCGTGGCGGCGCCAGTGAACGCGCCTTTCTCGTGCCCGAACAGCTCGGACTCGATCAGCTCCGCCGGAACGGCCGCGCAGTTGAGCGTCACGAATGGTCCATTGCGGCGCTGGCTCTTTTCGTGCAGCGTGCGCGCGATCAACTCCTTGCCGGCGCCGGTTTCGCCTAATATCGCGACGCGCGTTTCGCTGGCCGCCACGCGCTCCACCTTGGCCATCACGTTTTGCATGACGGCCGATTTCCAGATCAATTCCTGCTTGCCCGCGCGCTGCCGCAGCCGCTTGTTTTCCTCCTCCAGGCGCGCGAGCTTTACCGTGTTCTCGACGGTCATCAGCAGTTTTTCCGTCGACAACGGCTTTTCGAGGAAATCGACGGCGCCCAAGCGCGTGGCGCGCACCGCCATCTCGATGCTGGCTTGCCCGGAGATCATGACTACCGGTGTGGTGATGCCCGCGGCCTTCAATTCGGCCAGCAGCGCGAGCCCGTCCTTGCCGGGCATCACCACGTCGGAAAGGATCACGTCGAAGCGCTGGGACTTGGCGAG
>JASIGB010000977.1:0-2569 GCA_030045355.1 Bryobacteraceae bacterium | reverse complement strand
ATCACCGGGATCGCCGAAAAGACCACGGGATCAAGTGCCTTCACTCCGAACAGCAGGTTGGCCATCACCCTGGTTAGCCCGAAGGCCGCGGCGAGACCGATGACCACCCCGGCGGCGGCCAAGCGCAATCCTTGGAAGACCATCATATTTCGAACCTTGCCCGATCCCGCGCCCAGCGCCAACCGAATGCCGATCTCCTGCGCCCGCAACGCCACCGAGTAGGCCATCAGGCCGTAGATCCCGATCGCCGCGAGCAGCAGCGCGGAGCATCCGAAAATCGTGAGCACCAGCATGTTGAAGTTCTGCGAGGCGGTGGATCGGACGATGGTCTGCTCCATGGTGCGGACGCTCGCCACAGGCAGTCCACTCGCCTCGCGTAGTTCCTTTTGGATGGCCGCGCTAAGCGACAGCGGAGGGACACGTGTGCGAATCACCCAGGCAAACGGCGAGACCTGCGTGACCAGCGCGTTTTCGCCATCGGTGATCTGCGCCGAAAGCACGTACATGTTGGGACGCGGGTCGCGGTTAAGACCACCGTCGCGCACATCGCCCACCACGCCGATGATTTGCCGTACCGGTTCTGTGTTGAAGGCCGGACCCACTCCGTGCCCGATCACGATGCGGTCGCCTAATGGATCGCTCTTCGGCCAAAACTGCTTCGCCAGCGCCTGATTGATGATCACCACCGGCGGCCCGCCGTCGTCTTCTTGTCTGTAAGCGCGGCCCCGCAGCACGGGAATCTTGAAGGTCTCGAAATATCCGGCGGAAACCATGGTCCATCCCGCGCCGCCTTTGGACGTCGGTCCTTGGGGACGCCCGGGGATTTCAAACGGCAGGCCATATCCGCCCTCCAACGGGACGCAACAACTGCTCCCCGCTGCTTCCACGCCGGGAAGCGCCAGGATACGGCGCCGGCCCTCACGGACCAGTTGCGCGACGCCGGCCGGCGTTGCAAACCGCGGACCGGTCAGCGACATGCGCATGGTCAAGACGTTATGCGGGTCGAAGCCGGGATTCACCTGCCGAATCGCAATGAAGGTGCGGATCAGCAGCGCCGCGCCTACCAATAGAACCAGCGCGAGGGCCATCTCCGTGGTGACCAGCAACGCGCGCGTTCGATTGTGGCGCGCACCGGTCCCGCCGCGGCTGCCGCTCTCCTTTAAAGTGCTGTTCAGGTCCGCGCGCGACGATTGCACGGCCGGAACCAGGCCGAACAGGATTCCCGTCAGGACCGAAACGGCGAGTGTGAACGCCAGCACGCGCCAATCCAGCCCCACGCTGGTCCCCTCGAGTCCGATGCGCGGAATGTTGCCGGGGCTGACGCTCAGAATCGCGCGAATCCCCGCGTATCCGGCAGCCAGCCCGACCACGCCGCCGGCCAGGGAGAGCAGCACCGATTCGGTGAGGAGCTGCCGCATGATTCGCCCGCGCGCGGCGCCGACGGCGGCCCGAATCGCGATCTCGCGCTTGCGTCCCATGGCCCGCGCCAGCAGCAGGTTCGCGACGTTCGCGCAAGCGATGAGCAACACCAAACCGACTGCTCCGGTCAGAATCAGCAATGACTCGCGGATTCCACCCACGATGGCCTCCCGTAACGGCTGCACGGCGAATCCGGTCTGTGGAAAATCGAATGCAATAGGGTGCTGCCGTCGGTATTCTTTGTAGCCTGCCTGAAGCTGTGCGTTGGCGGAAGCCAGACTGACGCCCGGCTTCAGCCGGCCGATCACCGTGAAGTAGTGGCCGTTGTCGTCGGCATAAGGATCGAGCTGAAATGGAATGTAGACGTCGGGCGGCTCATCGATTTCGATTTTCAAATTCGGCCCTACCACGCCGATGATTTCGTACAGTTCCCCGCTGAGCGTTAGCCGCCGGCCGATGACTCGCGGATCGCCGCCGAAGCGCCGCTGCCAGAATCCGTAGGCGAGCACGGCGGTCTTGGGCGCCTTGGGCAGGTCTTCCTCCGCCGTATAAGTGCGGCCGAGGACCACGTCGGCCCCACACAGCCGAAAGAAATTCGCGCTGGCGCGGGTGGTTTGAAGCTGCTCCGGCGCGCCTTCGCCCGTGAGGTTCGCAACGTTGAAGGCGTAAGCCGATACGTCTTGGAACGCCTGGGTTTGTTGACGCCAGAAATTGTACTCGTTGGGCGCGGCGCCGTTGCCGCGGCCCTCCTTGAAGACGTTCTGAAACAGAACGATTCGGTCGGGATCGCGAAACGCGAGCGGCTTCAACAGAACGGTGTTGATGACGGAAAAAATCGCTGTGTTGGCGCCGATCCCCAGCGCTAGCGTCGCCACCACCACGATGGTGAAACCGGGCGTCTGGAGGAACATTCGCAGCGAGTGCTTGAGGTCCTTGAGGAAGGCGTCCATGCCGTAGTTAGACGGATGAAATCGCAATATGTTCCGGCGATCGCTTGCGAGTTTCCTAACCCTCCGGTCCCCTTCGCCCAATCGCAACCGATCATGACCGGCATCGTGAGTCGCGATGGTCGCAGTTAGATGGACATGTTTTTCGTTGCGACAACACCCCGGCCGCTTGCCGGAACCTTCCGGTTCTGGAGAATGTATGC
>JASIGB010000976.1:0-6110 GCA_030045355.1 Bryobacteraceae bacterium | reverse complement strand
CGGTTCGCAAGCCGACCAGTGCAACTCCAGATGAATCCCCGTTCGCGAATGGACCCATTCGATGTCCTTCGATTGAGCGGGACGTTTGGCTTTGGATTGTTCCGCCGCAGCGTAACCCCGCTCAGCAAGTATTTCACTCGCGCGCCCGATGTCGGAGCGATCCACGAGAATGTCCAGGTCGCGAATCTGGCGGTAAGCCAGGTTGCCATACAGTGCTTTCGTCCAGGCCGGACCTTTGAACGGAATGGCATTGACGCCCGACCGCTCGAACAGATCCTGGATTTCGGCCAGCTCGGCAGCCAGCGCCAGGTTGTGCGCGAGCACGGTTTGGGAGCGCGCTTCTAGTTGCCGCCGAACGCGGACCGGAACCGCCGCCGAGTCGCGCAACGCGACGTTCAGCAACGGAACGATATCATGCCGCTCGGCCAGTGCGATCAGCCGCGGCCAGTCAGATCCGGCTGAGATCGGAACGGGTTCGCCGTTCAGTTGGATGTCCAGTCCGAGCGCGCGGCGAACACACACGAGCAACAGCGTGTCGCTGTCGCCATAGCCCATTGCAATTGCGTGCGGCCGCGCAGTCACTTTGCGCTCGGTGTTCTAGTACGGTAATACGGGGCTTTGTGCCATGGCTGGCGTGGGCGCTAGAACGGAGGCCACGAACGGCACCAGGGCGGCCGAAACTCCTGCTAAGGCGAACTTGCGAGCCATCTCGCGCCGCGAAGCGCCTGGTTCGGCTGGTTCCATTTCGGCGGCGTTCTCCACCAGACCGGCCTCTTCCAACTCGCGCAACGCCAGCAACACCACGGCGCGCCCAGCGGGAATGCCTAAGTCGAGCTCCAGGATTCGGGCGAGTTCGTCGATGGATTTGCTGCCATCCGCCGCTTCCCAAACCGCCGACGCAGTTTTATTAAGAGTATGTGCTCGATGATTCAGTTTGTCGTACACAATCGTCTCGCCGGCCAGACTTTCAAAAAAGACGTTATCGTGTCGCGCCTTCGGATTGTTCATATGGTTCCCCTTTCTCCAGCTCAGTGTCCAGCAAATGGGTGATTTCCTCCGCGGCGGCAGCGGCCTCGCCGCGCTCGGATTGAAAACCCAGTGTTCCCTCGATCGCGGCCTTCAGAGTTTTCACCGTCAATTCCGACTGCCTGCGCACCGCGACTGCGTTTTCGAGCAACCCGAGCAGCGTCTCGCCCGGCGTAAGCGCCCTCGGTTGCCACGTTGCGTTCGCGCGGTAGCGAACGTTAAGTACCCATCGAATCGGCAGCGTCTCAAGCGCAGAAGCGCAGCGTCCGGACTCGGGCGCGGCATCCTCCCGCAGCACGTCACGGCGCAATCGCAGCCGGCGGGGAAATGCTGAAACGCGTCCATCCAGCCCGATCACGGCGTATTCGTCCGAGTAATAAACGGCGCCTGCCTTGACCAGCGCCGCCACTAACGTGCTCTTGCCGCAATGCGATCTTCCCGGAATCACAGCCGCGCTACCGCGCCAGCCAATCGCTCCGGCGTGCACAAATACCGCTGCCGCTGTGGAGGAGGCGACATAGTGATGGACGCGTGATTCGAGCGCATGCACCGCCAACGCCGCATCGCTCGAGCAATACGCGAGCGCCCCATTCTCAGCCACCTGAAATTCCGCCTCCCCGTCCGAGCGCCGTACGCGGCCAAACTGGAACGAAGCGCCCCCGGATTCCAACATCCCGGGCTGCGCACCCGGGATCAGCGGCGAAGGAAGATGCCCGATCAGGTGGAGGCTGGTTTCCACGCGGACTGGAACTCCATAGGCCATGTAGCCAAGAGATACCGGGCCGTCCGAAGCACCGACGTGCTCGCGGGGCCGGCCATCCGGTTGTGCGGAACGAGTCGTGGGTATCGACGCAAGCATTGGGAGAGGGCAGCCGGAGGCCTCCATGCGCCATTCGCTGATATCGGGAGAGTTGAAAGATTAGCACACGGCCGATGAGCTTACAAGAACGAGCACGCTTTCGTGAGTCGATCGCGTACCACTCGTACCGTAGGTACTTGGTGCCCTGCGGAAGCAAAATTTCGTCGCTCCGGCCGATGGGGCTAACATTATAGAGTATGCATCGCTTTCTGCTTCACAACGGCGCGATCCTGGATGCGCACGCCAAGAGCCTGAGCGCCGGCCAGGTGGGCTTGCTAAATGGTTGGGGCGTGTTCAGCACGCTGCGAATCGCCGACGGCGTACCGTTCGCGTTCGAGCGGCATTGGGAGCGCATGCATCGCGACGCCGCGAAAATGCACGTGCCGTTTCCGGCCGGTCCGGACGAGCTGCGATCCGGGATCCTGCGGTTGATCGAGGCCAATTCCGCCTGGAATGCCACCCTGCGCGTGATGGTGGTGCGCAATAAAGGCGGGCTGTATGAAGGGCCGGACATCGAGCGCGATTTCGACGTGCTGGCATTCACCAAAGACTTGAGCCCATGGGGATCGAGCGTGCGTCTGACGCTGAAACTGAACGCTCGGCATTCAGCTAACGAATTTTCCGGATGCAAGATTCTGTCCTGGTCGCACAACTTGACGTGGTATGAGGAAGCGCGCCAGGCGGGATTCGACGAAGTGATCCTGTTGAACGAGCGCGGGGAAGTGAGCGAGTGCACTTCGGCGAACGTGTTTATCGCAAGCGGAGGCCCCCAAGAAACCGAGGTGTCGACGCCGCCGCTCAGTTCCGGCTGCCTGCCCGGCGTCACGCGCGAATTGTTGCTGGACGTCGTTCGTGTCCCTGGAATTAAGGTGGTGGAGCGGGCGCTGAAGCCCGAGGATCTCGAGCGCGCCAATCAGGTGTTCGTCACTTCCACTACGCGCGATCTGTTGCCCGCGGTTTCCATCGCCGGGCTGAACATTCGCAACCAGGGCAACGCGGTAGACCGGCTGGTGGAAGCTTTGGAACAATACCGCCGGGATTACGTGAAGCAGCACGCCGCGCCGGTCGGCGCCCGCTAATTCAATAAGGCCTCTTCTCAGACACCTGTTCTCAGCATCGCGCCGCTGCGTCTCCCTTTGCTAGAACGCGGAGGCAGGAGAAACATTAGCGCGAACAGGACCATACCCAATGTCCAGTACAGAGGGTCCAAAAACCAGCCAGGGATGGTGTGGCGTAGGAGTATATCGAGCAGACGGCTGACTATGCCTGTCGCGCGCACATGGTTTGCATTCGCTGTCCGTAGAGTGCTTTCGAGTACATTCAGTGCGCAAGGAAAATGAAGCATATCCTCGGCTGGGACGATTAGGACGGCACACAGGTGTGCGATTCTGAACCACGGATTGTAGATCCACGCCCAATGCTGGTGCGCCCCGATTAAGACTCCCGCGAACCCGCCTGCCACGAACAGGAAATACGCAAGGTGTAGTGCGGCGACAAGATTCGCGAGTGTCTCCACGCCAAATCAAGCATACTCCTTGAACGGACACTCGGAGGCAGGGAAGGTAGCAGCCGGCAAAAGAAAAAGGTTCCAAGTGACCCAGCGGCAGTCCGCTCCCCGGCCGGCATGCACGGCCAGAGCATAGCATGCAGCGTGTCGGAAGCCCTTCTTCCTTCGCTCCCCGCAACCGTCTTTCTTTGACCGGCTGCGCTTCAGCGCTCCAGAATTCGCTCGCCGTTTCCACCTGCTAGAAGCCAGCGTCTCGCAACGGCCTTTCACTCGCCCGCAGCGACTGTTCCCCTTCGAGAACCACCGCCATGAGGTCAAACGCTCCTGGCCTATCACTTCGACGAAATTCTAAGCTATTCTCCCAGCTCGTTCGGCCTTGAACTCCCGATCCTCCGCCGCGTTCATCACGCCGCCGGGGATGTTCCTTGCCCAAAGCCCGTTGCCGTTCCGCAAGCCTAGAACTCTCAAACGTCCATCCAACCTTCGCTCCTCTTCGGGACTCGCATCCCTCCGGATGATAACGCTAAGTCGGCGGCTCGATCTGAGAAGCTTACCTTTGTGTCCGGCCCGATGCCCTTCACTCCCCGAACGCGTTAATTAGTCTTAGTAACTAAGCGCATCCGGATCATCGCTCCAAGTTCGCTACCGTCCACCAGGCTTACTGCTCTCTGAACCTCTTGGAACCGAGTCCATCATCACCTGAAAGGGCGCGGGAGTCAACGGTTAATTATGAATTACAAGGGCTTTTCCTAAGCTTTTATGAGTCGCTGAATCAATCAGTTATGGATTTTCCACTGTGGACAAGATGTGGATAAAACACGAACGGCCGCTCGTGTTCGATCGGGACCCCAGATTTCGCTTGCAAGTAGATTACTACATATGTAGAATGAAGCCCGGGACAACAAACAATGCCCGATGCCGCGCGGCTTTCCCATACCACCGCCATGATCTTGCACGCCATCTCCGCCGGCTCCGTCTACGGCTACACCATCATGGAAGCCACGGGCCTGCCCAGCGGCACCGTGTATCCGGCGCTGCGCCGTCTGGAGCGCGACCAACTGATCAGATCCCAGCGCGAGCGCCAGTCCATCGCCGATGCCGAGCAGCGGCCCGCGCGCAAGTATTATAAGCTCACTCGCTCCGGCGACCGGGCACTTGAAGCCGCGCGGCAACGCTATCCCTTGCTCGCCGGTTTGGCCCAACGGGAGGAGCTTCGCGACGTATGAAACCGCAATGGTCTGAAGCGATCCTCCGCGCTGCCGCGTGGCTGGCGCCTGCCGATTACCGCGCCGCGTGGCTCGAAGAATGGCGCTCCGAACTCTGGTACGTACCGCCCGATGAAGCGACGCGCTTCTGCCTGGGAGCATTCTCGGACGCATTCTGGCTGCGGCGGAATCAGGCGAGCGGCGGGCGGCGCGACCGAAGCTTTCTCGAATCCCCCGTACGCTGCCTGGCGCTTCTGGCGGCGGGCGCGGCAGCCAGCATGATCATCGCACTCCGCCTGGCGCGAATGCTTCCGTTCTCCGACGATCAGCACGGCGCGGACAAGGCGGGCGCCTTCGTATCCATGCTGTTCATGTATCTCTTGCCCGCTGCCATCTCGCTGGTGGTGGGAGGGACCCGGCCGACGCCCAGCGCGCGCCGATTGCGCGGCTGGGTTTTTCTCGCGCTCAAAATCCTGTTCGTGCTGCCGATCCTGCAATGCGCCACGCTGTTCGTAATTGTATTCGCGCCGTTTATCTCGCTGGGCATCGTCCTCGCGAATATCGTGCTCTTTCGCTGGGTCTTCCTCGATCAACGCCGCCGCTGCCCGGTTTGCCTGCGATTGCTCACGCAACCCGTACGCATCGGAAATCCATCGCAAACGTTCCTGGAGTGGTATGGCGCCGAATCGGTTTGCTCGCGCGGGCATGGATTGCTGCACGATCCCGATCTCGTGGCCACTTACGCCGCCAAGGCGCAATGGCTCAAGCTGGACCGCTCCTGGAGCGGCTTATTTTCCGGGGTCCGCATGCAATGACGCTGGAATTGCGCCAGGTCTCCAAACGTTTCAGCGGCATTCCCGCGGTCGATAACGTCAGCTTTGAGGCGCGCGCCGGCGAAATCACCGGATACCTGGGGCCGAACGGCTCCGGCAAATCCACCACGATGAAAATGATCACGGCGCTGATCGAGCCGTCGGAAGGCGAGGTTCTCTTCGATGGACGCGCGATCCGCGAGGATCTGCTCGCGTTCAAGCAGCGCATGGGTTACGTGCCCGAAGAGCCGCATCTCTATTCGCACCTGAGCGGCTTGGAATACTTGACCATGGTCGCGCAGTTGCGCGGCCTGCCCACCAAGCCCACCGCCGACCGCATCGATGGCCTGCTGCGCCTGCTCTCTCTGCATGGCGACCGGCACGCCGCGATCTCGGCCTACTCCAAAGGCATGCGGCAGAAGATCCTGCTTTCCGCCGCCTTGCTTCATAATCCCGATCTGATCCTGCTCGACGAGCCGTTTTCAGGCCTCGACGTTTCCACGGGATTAGTATTGCGCTCGCTGATCCAGGAATTGGCGGCGCGCGGCAAAGTAGTGCTCTTCAGCTCGCATGAACTGGAAACCGTGGAGCGGATTTCCTCGCACGTCGTGATTCTGCATCGCGGCAAAGTGGTGGCTGACGATTCCATCGAGCGGCTGCGGGCGCTGATGTCACTGCCCACCCTCGAAGAGATCTTCTCC
>JASIGB010000975.1:0-6186 GCA_030045355.1 Bryobacteraceae bacterium | reverse complement strand
GGTTGATGTCACCGAATCCTACCGCGAAACCATCGTGAAAACCGTGGAACATTTCACCGGCAAAACGATTTCGCGTGAGTCCATCCAGGATTACAAAAACCAGGGCGGCTGGAATAACGATTGGCTGCTCTCTCAGAAGATCTGTCGCGACTTCGGCGTCGATCTGCCTTACGCGAAAGTAGTTGAGTACTTCAATTACCTCTTCTTGGATCAAGGCATGATCCATCGCGAGCGCTGGCTGCCGCGCCCCGGACTCTTAGAGCAGCTAAGTGACCGCTTCGATTTCGCCATTTTCACCGGCCGCACCACCGAGGAGGCCGAAATTACCTTGAACCGCGAAGGCGTCCGCAACCGCTTCTATCTGGTCTCTGCCAACGATGTCGAATGCGAGAAGCCCGCGCCCGACGGCCTGCTCAAAATCGCCGCCCTGCATCCCGGCAAGAAGCTGCTCTACATCGGCGACACCGTCGACGACGCGCGCTGCGCCAAAGCCGCCTACGTTCCGTTCATCGGCATCGCCTCGCGCCACAGCCCGCGCCGCGAAGAACTGGTCGACCTGCTGCGCCTGGAAGGCGCCATCCAGGTGATCGAGGATATTAATGAGATCGGCTAAGGTCGAACGGATTACCAAGGAGACCCAGATCCGCGGCTGGCTCAAGATCGAAGGCCGCGGCCGCTACGAAATCTCCACCGGCATTCGATTTCTCGATCACATGCTGGAGCTGTTTGCCAAGCACGGCGGTTTCGACCTGAAGTTGAAAGCCACCGGCGACCTCGACGTCGATCAGCACCACACCGTCGAAGACACCGGCATCGTGTTGGGCCAGCTTTTTTCCAAAGCGCTTGGCGATCGCAAAGGCATCAATCGCGCGGGCTACTTCGTTATGACCATGGACGAAACGCTCGCCGTCGTCGCGCTCGATCTCGGCGGCCGGCCGGCGCTCGTTTATCAGGACAAAGTGAAAGTGCGCCTCGTCGGCGATTTGCAATCAGAACTCGTCGAGGATTTCTTCGGCGGCTTTGTCAACCACGCGGGAGCGAACCTGCACGCTGAGGTGCGTTACGGCCGCTCGAACCACCACAAGATCGAAGCCATCTTCAAATGCTTCGCCCGCGCGCTGCGCTACGCCTGCTCCAAGGATGCGCGCCTGAAGGAACAGTTGCCTTCCACGAAAGGCCTGCTATGATTTCGATCCTCGATTACGGTGCCGGCAATCTGCGGTCAGTGCAGAATACACTAGCCGAGATCGGCGCGCAATACGAACTGATTCATAACTCGGGCGAACTCTCACGCGCTTCGAAGATCATTCTTCCCGGCGTCGGCCACTTCGGACAAATGATGCGCGCGCTCGATCAAATGCAGGTCCGCGAGGCGCTGCTCGAACGTATCCGCGCCGGCGTTCCTTTCCTCGGCATTTGCCTCGGCCTACAGGGCTTGTTCGAATCGAGCGAAGAAGCGCCCGACGAGCGCGGTCTTGGTATTTTCCAGGGCGAGATCCGCCGTTTTCCCGCTACCGCGCGCGTTCCGCATATGGGCTGGAACGAAATCGAGCTGCGTAACGGATCAAAGCTCCTCGCCCAGCTCCCCCCGCACCCCTATCTCTATTTCGCGCACAGCTATTACGCGCCGGTAGTTGAGGCGACCGCCGCCATCTGCAATTACACCGTCCCCTACACCGCGGTGCTCGAAACAAAAAACATCTTCGGCGTTCAATTCCATCCTGAGAAATCCGGCCCGCTCGGTTTGAAAATCGTCAAGAATTTCGTGGGGCTCTGATGTTGGCCAAACGCATCATCCCGTGCCTCGATGTCACTGGCGGTCGTGTGGTGAAAGGCGTCCATTTCGTCGGATTGCGCGACGCGGGCGACCCTGTGGAACTCGCCGAACGTTACAACGCGCAAGGCGCCGACGAACTGGTGTTCCTCGACATCACCGCATCAAGTGATGCCCGCGAGATCATGGCCGACGTCGTCGCGCGCACGGCGCGCAAGGTTTTCATCCCCCTCACGGTCGGCGGCGGCATTCGTTCGGTCGCCGATGCACGCAAGATCCTGCTCTCCGGCGCCGACAAAGTTAGCGTGAACACGGCGGCCGTGCGCCGTCCCAAGCTGATCACTGAGTTAAGCGAAGAGTTCGGCGCCCAAGCCGTCGTTCTCGCGATCGACGCCCGGAAAAATATGAATGGCGGCTGGAATGTCTTTACGCGTGGCGGCCGTGACGACGAAGGGATCGATGCGGTGGAGTGGGCGCTCGAAGGCGAGATCCTCGGCGCGGGCGAAATCCTGCTCACTTCCATGGACACCGATGGCGTGCAGACCGGCTTCGATTGCGCGCTCACCCACGCCGTCTCGCAAACTACGCACATTCCGGTGATCGCCTCCGGCGGCGCCGGAAGGCCCGAGGACTTCGAGCGAGTCTTCAATGAAGGCCGCGCGGACGCCGCGCTCGCCGCCTCCATCTTCCATTACGGCACGTACACGGTGAAGGACCTCAAGGATTACCTGCAACAACACAAAATTCCGGTGAGACCGGCACTGTGATCATTCCCTGCATCGACCTCATGGCTGGCAAAGTGGTCCAGTTGGTCCAGGGCCGCGAAAAAGCCCTCGAAGGGAGCTCGCCCCTTGAAATGCTAGAGCGATTTCGATCCTTTCCCCAGATTCAGGTGATTGATCTCGACGCCGCGATGAGTAAAGGCTCCAACGATGCCCTGGTGGAACTGGTGGCTTCGCGAGCCATGGCGCGCGTCGGCGGCGGTGTTCGAACGCCGGAGCGTGCCCGTGCGCTGGTCGAGCAGGGCGCCTATCGCGTGATCGTCGGCACCGCGGCCTTCGATCGTGAAAAGCTGACCGAGATCGCCGATGCCGTGGGTCCGGACCGCCTCATCGTCGCGCTCGATTCCAAAGGCGGCAAAGTAGTCACGCACGGCTGGCAGGAAGCCACGAAACATACTGCCGAAGAAATGATTCCGCATCTGGAGCCCTACTGTTCCGGCTTCCTTTGCACTTACGTCGACAAGGAAGGCATGCTGCAGGGCACCGATCTTGCGTGGTTCCGGCGCCTGCGCGCGGCGACGAAGCACGAACTGACCGCCGCCGGCGGGATTACAACGATCGAAGAAATCCGGGAACTCGCCAAGCTCGGCATCCACGCCGCGCTCGGCATGGCCATCTACACCGGCCGTCTCAACCTCGACGAACTAGCTCGACTGAACTCGTAAATCTTCCGGCCGTTCGATCCAATAATCCGGCTCCCAGCGCGCCATCTCTTCGCGGCCCCCGTAGCCCCACAACACCGCGCAAGTCTTCACGCCCGCGCGCTGGCCGGCTTCCATGTCGGTGGCCGAATCGCCGATGAACAAACAATCCTGCGGCTTCGCGCCGAATACCTCCAGCGAAGCCAGGATCACGTTGGGCTCGGGCTTCGCGGGGAAACCGTCCGTGCCTTGCACATGATCGAAATACGGAAGCAGTCCGAACATTTCGAGCACCGCGCGTGTAGTCGGTGTGCCCTTGGTAGTGGCCGTCGATTTCTTCCCCGGCAGTGCAGCCAGCGCTTCCGCGATTCCCGGGTATAGCCTGGTGCCCGCATGCGACCTCGCCAGATACCGCGCGCGATAATCGGCGAGCATCCGGTCCATCTGTTCGCGCGTACAGCCAGGAATGAGAGCGGACCACAAATCGTCCAAATGCCGGCCGATGTAGCGGCGCAGGAATTCATCGGAGACGCTGCACTGGCCGTCGATGACCGTTCGAATGGCGCCGCAGATATCGGCGGCCGAGTCAACGAGAGTCCCGTCCACGTCGAAGAGGTAGACGGGAAATTTTGGGATCAAGCTAAATTAAGCCGGCTGCGGGCGCTCGCCGCCGAGCAATCCCGTGCCCGGAAGCTTGCCGCCTTCGGGCCGGATCACCTGCTGCTTCTCGCCGCCATCCGGAGGCGTCGATTTCGGATTCGGCATCGGCGTCAGGGTGCCGCCTTCGATCAGCAGCCGCACTTCGGCGCCATCCAGCACTTCGCGCTCGAGCAGCGCCTCCGCGATGCGCACCATGCCATCGGAGTGCTCTTCGATGATCGTGCGCGCGCGGGTATAACCCTGATCGACCAGCTTCCGCACCTGCTCGTCGATCAGGATCGCCGTTGCTTCGCTGTAATCGCGATGCTGCGCGATCTCGCGGCCCAGAAAGATCTGCTCTTCCTTCTTGCCGAAACTCATCGGCCCCAGCTCGCTCATGCCCCACTCGCAAACCATCTTGCGCGCCATATCCGTAGCGCGTTCGATGTCGTTGCCCGCGCCGGTGGTCACATGATGCATGAAAATCTCTTCGGCGATGCGCCCCCCCATCAGGATTGCGAGTTGCGCTTCCAGATACCCCTTGTTGTAAGAATGTTTGTCGTCAATCGGCAACTGCATCGTCAATCCCAGAGCCATGCCGCGCGGGATAATGGTGACCTTGTGCAGCGGATCGGCTTCCGGGATCATGACCGCCACCACTGCGTGCCCGGCTTCGTGATAGGCCGTGTTGCGCTTCTCGTCTTCGCTGATGATGAGCGACTTTCGTTCCACGCCCATCATGACCTTGTCTTTGGCCAGTTCGAAATCAAACTGCGTGACCACCTTGCGATTTTGCCGCGCGGCAACCAGTGCCGCCTCGTTCACCAGGTTCGCCAGATCGGCGCCCGCGAATCCCGGCGTTCCGCGCGCCACCACGCTCAAATCCACGTCATCGGCGAGCGGTGTCTTCTTGGTGTGCACACGCAGGATCATCTCGCGGCCCTTTACGTCCGGACGACCCACCACCACGCGCCGGTCGAAACGGCCCGGCCGCAGCAGGGCGGGATCCAGCACGTCGGGACGGTTGGTCGCCGCGACGAGAATCACGCCTTCGTTCGATTCAAACCCGTCCATTTCGACCAGCAGTTGGTTCAGCGTCTGCTCGCGCTCGTCATGGCCGCCGCCCAAGCCCGCGCCGCGATGCCGGCCCACGGCGTCGATTTCATCGATGAAGATGATGCAGGGCGCGTTCTTCTTGCCCTGCTCGAACAGATCGCGTACGCGGCTCGCGCCCACGCCCACGAACATTTCGACGAAGTCCGAACCCGAGATCGAGAAGAACGGAACGTTAGCTTCACCGGCGATCGCGCGCGCCAGCAGCGTCTTGCCGGTTCCCGGAGGCCCGATCAGCAGCACACCCTTGGGAATGCGCCCGCCGAGCTTCTGGAACTTCTGCGGCTCGCGCAGAAATTCGATGATTTCCTGCAGCTCTTCCTTGGCTTCTTCGACGCCGGCGACGTCCTTGAACGTCACTTTCTTTTGCTGTGAAGAATGCAGCCGCGCGCGGCTCTTGCCGAAGCTGAGCGCCTTGTTTCCGCCGCTCTGCATCTGCCGCATCATGAAAATCCAGAACGCCAGCAGCAGGACGAACGGAATCGCGTTAATCAGAATCGAAACCCATCCGCCGCCCGCTTCCTTGTTGTACTTGATGTCCACACCCTTGGCGAGCATGGCGTCATCCAGGCTCTGGTGGACGTTCGGGATCACGGCGTGCAACTCTTGATTGTCGTCCTTATACTGGCCGTGAAGGTCGTTGCCGCTGATCTGCACCGACTTGATCTTGCCCGCATTGACATCGTTCATGAGCTGCGTGTAGGAAAGCTGGGCATCCGGGCGGGACTTGGTATTATGAACCACGGTCCAGAACAGGACCACGATGACAATAATGACCACCCAAAATATGGCGGTCTTGAAGTTCGAATTATTCATGCCTTCTCCCTACACGTGGGGCTGCACGTACACCTAGGACTCTGCCCAGTAAATTGGACGCTAAACCCGATCCCGCGGATTCTGAAGTTGCGAGTCCGATTCCACAACCTTGAGGACTGAGCGAGTTTCCGGCCCTGTCGCGAACTCGGCGGCCACTCCGCACTGTCTGGCCCAAACGATAGTCCCATTATACGTGATGATCGGCCACTGGCTGCGTTCCCACAAGGGTATACGGGCTTGCTGGAAGAAAAACTTGATCTTTTCGGGGTTGGAGTGCCCCTTTCGCCGATACTGGTCACCTGGTCTCCAGTTGCGCAGCACCAGGCTGGGTACGCCGCCCCTCGCCCCTGACACGGAGATCAGGCGCTGCCAGTCCAGTTCATCCACCACTGTAACACAGGGCGAGGTTTCCGCTTTTTTC
>JASIGB010000974.1:0-3364 GCA_030045355.1 Bryobacteraceae bacterium | reverse complement strand
GCATACTTCCACGCGCTTCATCCCGGATCGCTTCCTGCCGGACAAAGCCATCGATCTGATCGATGAAGCGGGCGCGCGCGTAAAGCTTCGTCAAACCACGCTGCCGGGCGAAGTGGCCGACATCCAGAAGCGGATCAAGTTCATCGTGCATCGCATGGAGAACGCGATCGCGAACCACGAATTCGAGAAGGCGCGCTTCTATTCCGACGAAGAGCGCAAGGAGCGCGAGAACCTGCGCCTGCTGCGCGAGAAATACAACCTCGACGATACCTCTACCGGGGTCGTGACCAAGGACGACATCGAAGACGTGGTCGCGCGCTGGACCGGCGTTCCGATGACGGCCATTAAGGAAGAAGAAGTCAGCAAGCTGATCCGCATCGAAGAAGAGCTGCACAAGCGCGTCATCAGCCAGGACAAAGCCATCTCGGCGCTGGCGCGCGCCATCCGGCGTTCTCGCGCGGGCTTGAAATCACCCAAGCGCCCGGCCGGCTCGTTTCTGTTCCTGGGGCCGACGGGCGTGGGCAAAACCGAGGTCGCGCGCGCGCTGGCCGAATTCCTGTTCGGCAGCGAAAAATCGCTGATCCGTTTCGATATGTCCGAGTTCATGGAAAAGCACTCCGTCTCGAAGTTGATCGGTTCGCCTCCCGGATATGTCGGCTATGAAGAAGGCGGACAGCTCACTGAGCGCGTGAAGCGCGCTCCCTATTCGATCATTCTGCTGGACGAAATCGAGAAGGCGCATCCGGATGTCTACAACATCCTGTTGCAGGTGTTTGAAGACGGCCAGTTGACCGACGGTCTCGGCAACACGGTGGATTTCAAGAACACCATCATCATCATGACGTCGAACCTGGGCGCGCGCTTCCTCGACAAGAAGACGCAAATCGGGTTCTCAGCGCCCAGCCTCTCGGGCATTCCGCCCAAGGTGGAAGACCAGGTGATGGCCGAGGTGAAGAAAGCGTTCAATCCCGAGTTCCTGAACCGATTGGATGAGGTGATCCTGTTCACGTCGCTCGCCGATGAGGACCTGCTGCAGATCATCAATCTGTTGGTGGAGCAGATCAACACCAACCTGGTGGCCAAGCAGATCAAGATCCGGGTCAACGAAGACGCCGCCAAGTACATCCTGGACAAAACGATGGTGGATCGCAGTTACGGCGCGCGTCCGTTGCGCCGCGCGCTCCAGAAGTTCATCGAGGATCCGCTCTCGGAGGCGCTCATTCAAGGAACGCTGCCGCGGCCTTCCGAACTGGAAGTGTACCTCGGCGATAACGGCATCTATTGCCGCCCGATCGGCAGCGCGGAGCTGCAGGAGCAGCCCGTGGGTGCGCCGGCCGAGGAAGGCAGCGCGCCCGTGGCGCCCGGCACCCGGCTGTACGAGTTCTAGATAAAGTTCCGAAGCGAGGCCTCCGCAACCGCCCGTGCGACTCGCGGATTGGGATGCCGCCGTACGTATAAATCCCGGCTTATAATACGTATAGATGTCGAAGCTCACACTCAGCGTGGACGAGGCGGTCGTAACTCGCGCGAAGCGCTATGCAAAGGAGCGGGGAACGTCGATATCGAAGATGGTTGAGGCGTACTTGTCTTCGATCGCTGAGGGCGGGGGTTCCTTTCGTAAGGACACGCCTATTCTTCGGTCGGTGAGGGGCATCCTCAAGAAAGCCGACCAGAAGGACTACAAGCGCCACCTCGAAAATAAATATCGATGAAGCGGGTGCTCGTAGATACGAACGTCATTTTGGACGTTCTGCTCGACCGGCAGCCGCATGCCGACGTCAGCGTTGCCGTTTGGGCGGCGATTGAGGAGGGCCGGGCGGAAGGGTACCTCGCGGCGCATTCGATCACGACGATCCACTACCTGATTCAGAAACAAAAGGGCGCTCTCAAATCGAAGCAGGTCCTGTCGTTGATGCTCCGAGTGTTTCGTGTGGCGGCGATCGATGCCTCCGCTATCGAACGTGCATTGCGATTGCCGCTGCCGGATTTTGAGGATGCCGTGACGGCGGCTGCGGCGGAGATCTCCGGCTGCGATCTCATCGTGACCCGCGATCCGAAGGGATTCCGGGGGTCGCCCGTGCGAACGCTGGGGCCGGAGGCGGCGCTGCCGCTGCTGGCTCTTAAATAGGTCCTGAGCGTTAGGCCGCCTGTTTGGCCGCCGCGCCGAGGTGCAGATTGAAAAACTCGAGCGTGAGCGACCAGGCTTCCTTTGCCGCAGTGGCGTTGTAACTGGCGCGCACGTCGCAGAAGAAGCCGTGGTCGGCGGCGGAAAACACCACGTTGACATAATCCTTCTTGGCCGCGGTGAGCGCGGCTTCCACGGCGTGGACAGCATCGGCGCCGATGTGGGCGTCCAGGCCGCCCCAGAAGTAGAGCGTGGGGCAGTTGAGGTCCTTGAGCCGATCGATGAGGTTGGGGAACATCGGGCTGGGGCCGATGCCGCCGCCGTAATAAGTGATCGCGCAATCGAGCGGAACGGTGAGCGCGGCCTGAATGGAGGTTCGGCCGCCCAAACAATAGCCGGTGGATCCCACCTTCAGGTCTTTCGCTTCGCCGTGCTTTAGCCATTCATAAGCGGCCCGAATGTCGGCCGCCAGGCCGTCCTGGGTCAACGCCTGCATGTGCGGCATGACTTCGGCGAAATTCGTATAACCGGCTTCGAGACCCGGGCCGGTGCGGTGAAAAAGCTCGGGCGAAATCGCGAGGTAGCCTTCGCGCGCGAAACGTTCGGTAACGTCGCGAATGTGCGCGTTTACACCGAAGGCTTCCTGGAACACCAACAGGCTCGCTCGAGGCTTGCTTTCCGGATGGGCCACATAGGCGCGCATCGAAGTTCCATCGGAGACGGAGAGGTTTACGTATTCGGTTTTGGGATTCATAGTGTTGGCCTTTCGATGATATCGCACCATCTCGGTCGTGAGCAGTGAATTTTGGATAAAACCCGGCCGGGGAATCTCACATAACGCAAACTAACTTGGACGATCTCGCATCTAATTTGCAGGGTAGGTTAATCGTGAATTTACACGGGGGCGAGTGGCCGGTCGATTTTCCAATTGGTTCCAAGGCGGGTTGGCTCGCATTGTTACAAAACAAAAGCGTGCAGCGCATCGGCCTCCTGCTGGGCGCGATTGTTCTGGTGGTGGGAGGGATCGCACTGGAGCTGAAGACGTCCTGGATCGAATCGCGAATTTTTGGCGAAGCGGACCGTCATCTGTCCTACCGGATGGTGGAGGGCAAGAGTTCCACGATCCATTATCCAGGAGATGGCCCTTATGATTGGACGCTCGGTTACGCGCGCATACCCGATTTTCTGCCGCATCTGGAGGCGCACGGCTTTCAGATCGCGGCCCAGGCGCATAGCTCC
>JASIGB010000973.1:0-2730 GCA_030045355.1 Bryobacteraceae bacterium | reverse complement strand
CGAACAGCCCGTCGAAACGGATGTGGACCAGCGGCGAGCCGAGATCCAGGCTACGCTGAACGCCATATCGAAGTCCGAACATGCCGAGCGCGAGCGCCGCCAGCGCCAGGTTCGCATACGCGCTGCGCGGCATCCGGAAGGGCACGCCACGGCGGATGTCGGCCGAGCCTGCTAATTCCTCCGCCACTCGGCGCTGCTGGTCGACGAATTCGGGCGAAGGAGCGCTATCCCGGTGATCGCCGAAATAATAAGCGGTGGACAGCGCGTCGTGCAAGCCGAGCTCGCGGTCGATGGCTTGCGCCACCTGGTAGGAGGAACGCAGTTCGGTGCGCGAACGATAGGCGCCGGCCGCGAGACCGGCGGCGAACAACAACACGATCCAATACCAGTTCAGGATTTGCGCGCCCACTACCAGCAACAGGATCATGCCGCCGAGCGCGATGACGCTCGCGAAGGACGCCGCGTGGATCGCTAGGTGAGAAACCTGACGCAGGCGGCCACGCCGGATTAATTCGTGCAAAGCCCCGCGCCGGTCAGCCACCTAACAATTATGGCAGAGACTTACCGCCAAAGCTCTATTTGCGTCCGCGCGAACTCCCTGACGATATCCTCCGCGAGCGGATGTAGGCCGTCGCGAACGACGAATTTTCCGTCCACCGCTACATCGCGAACCGCACTGCGCTCGGCCGAGAAAACGACGTGAGCGAGCAGGGACCCGGGATCAGCCCCCGCGAGCGAAGGGTCGTCCAGCGCGACGGTGAAGAAGTCCGCCGGACGGCCCGGCTCCAGGCTGCCTCCTGGCGCGCCCAGGCTGCGAGCGCCCGCCTCCGTGGCGCAGGAAAACAGTTGCGGCGCTGTCAGGAGGGCGCGTTCGAGCTTGGCGATCCGCAAGTGATATTCGAGCGATCGCGCATCTTCGAGCAAACCGATTTGCACGTTGCTATCGGAGCCCAACGAGACCGCGGCGCCCGCCTGCCACAGCCGGTCCGCCGGAACCGTTCCATCGCCCAGATTGCGTTCGGTAGTGGGGCAGGCGCAAACAGTTGCGCCGGCGCGTCCAAGGGCGGAAATTTCGTTCTCAGTGACGTGAATGGCGTGCACGGCCGTGAACCGCGGGTCCAATATTCCTTCTCGAGCAAGCAGCTCTACGGGCCGCAGACCGTATTCCGCCACGCAAGCGTCGACGTCCGCCGGCTGCTCGGAGACGTGCATGTGCAGAGGGAGATCGTTCGAGCGCGCGTATTCGGCCACCTCGCGCAGATAATCGAGGGGCACGGCGCGGAGGCTATGGGGTGCAACTCCCACCCACACATATCCGGGATTGGTGGGGTGGGCCAGGCTCTCGCGCAATTCTTCGGTGTGGGCAATGAAATCCTCGGGTTGCAACGTCAGAAAGGCCGCCTGTCCGGGATGATGGGGCTTTCCCCAACCCGAGCGCGCATAGGCGGCCCGCAGTAAGGCGATGCGAACACCGACATCCTGCGCCGCCAAAATCACGAGTCCCGCCAGCGCATTGCGCTCCCATCGCGGCCCGGCGTTGCCATGCACATAATGGAATTCGCCCACGGTGGTGATGCCGCTGAGGACCATTTCGAGAAACGCCATGCGTGAGGCGTGGTACAGACCTTGGGGCGAGAGCCGGTTGGCGGCGAAATACATGCTTTCGCGCCAGGTCCAGAACGAATCGTGCCGAGCGCCGCTTCGACGCTCGGTGCGCCCGCGCAGGACGCGCTGAAAGGCATGGGAGTGTCCGTTGACCAGGCCGGGCAGCATGGCCTTACCGGCCAGACGGTGGGCCTTTTGCAGGTCTTCCGGCGCGGAAGAAAGCCGCAGGATGTGGCCGCGTTCATCGGCGAAGATCGCCAGTCCCGATTGAAACGCACCACTGATATAAGTCAGATCCGGCAGCCAGCCGCTCTCGGTGGCAGAGGTCACCAGACCAGCGTAACGCGCGGGCTCTACACGACAACTCTAGGCGGCGAATTTCAGGCTTTCGAGCGAGCCGGCATTCCTCTCGCCGATCTCGGTCAACACGCCCATCGAAACCCCGACCAGCCGCGTGGCCGTGTTGATCCGAACGTAGGAAGGCAGATCTTCCTGCGATTCGGCGAGAAACTCAGCGAGATAGAGCAAGGAGGGCAGCGGCAACGAGGAGCGTTCCGGGCGATGATGCCAACGCACGGCCTCGACGATTTCCAGCGGGAATTTCCACTGCGTAAGAGTCTCGGCGCCCAATTCGGCGTGCGAGCGTCCGGAAAGGCACTTCTCTACTTCCACCAGCGGACAACCCGCGTCGGTGAGGCGCTGGAAACGCTCCTGGAACGCCACCGGCATCATGGCGAACGCCAGCCGTCCGAGATCGTGAATCAAGCCGGCGAGGAAGGCCTGCGCGGGCTCGATCTTCACCGCGGCGTGCATGGCCACCAGTTCGGCGATCTGGGCGACATCCAGGCTGTGGTTCCAGATCCGGTGGGACTGCGGCGAGGAGAAATTCCCGCGGATGGCGGCGGCCAGCAGCACGCGGCGGGCGGTTTCGGTGCCGATATAGGAAACCGCGTGAAAGATGCTGCCGATCGGCTGCCGGGGGCTGTAATACGCCGAGTTCGCAGTCTGGATCAGCCGGCCGGCCAGCACCGGATCGAGCGAAGCCACTTCCTCCAGTTCGCGCGGGCCCACCTCGGGGTTGGAAACCTGCCGCACCACCTCGCGCGCCGCGCGCGGGAACACCGG